>NZ_PSWK01000020.1:0-68655 GCF_002932735.1 Rathayibacter sp. AY1B7 | reverse complement strand
TCGCCGAAGACGACGACCGCGTCCTCGAGGAAGACGGAGTCGGCGAGTCCGGGCGCCGGTGCGGCCTCGACCGTCTCCCAGCCGGCCCGCTCGAGCACGCTGCAGACCCTGCTGCGCCTCGTCCCCTTCGTCGGCGACTCCCTGCCCCGGCTGCTCGGCGGCATCGCGGTCGCGCTCGTGGCGAGCCTGGTGTCGCTGGTCATCCCGATCGTCCTGCAGCAGCTCGTCGACGGGCCGCTGGGGGACGGAGCGGCCTCCGCCGGCTCCGGCGACCTCGGGCCGCTGATCGGCCCGGTCGCCGTCATCCTCGTGCTCGGCGTCGTCGAGGCCGGTGCCATCGCGCTGCGCCGCCGGATGGTCCTCACCCCCAGCACGCGGATCGAGGCGCGCATGCGCTCGGCGCTCTACAGCCGCCTGCAGGACCTCCCCGTCTCGTTCCACGACCGCTGGCAGAGCGGGCAGCTCCTGTCGCGGGCGATGAGCGACCTCAGCCTCATCCGCCGCTGGATCGCCTTCGGCTTCGTCCTGCTCGTGGTCAACGCGCTGACGATCGTCGTCGGCTTCGGCGTCCTCGTCTACTGGAACCCGATCCTCGGCGTGCTCTTCGTCGTGTGCTCGATCCCGGTCTGGATCTACGGGTTCGCGTTCGAGAAGCGCTACTCGAGCATCGCGCGCCGCAGCCAGGACCAGGCGGGCGACCTCGCCACGACCGTCGAGCAGTCGGTGCACGGCATCCGCGTCCTCAAGGCCTTCGGCCGCCACCAGCACGCGCTGGAGAACTTCGCCGGCCAGGCCGAGAAGCTCCGCGGCACCGAGATCGACAAGGCCCGCGCCATCGCCGGGATATGGCTCGTCCTGCTGCTGGTGCCGGACATCGCGTTCGCGCTCTGCCTGCTCGGCGGGGTCTGGCTCGCCGCGGCCGGCCAGCTGAGCGTCGGCGAGCTGTTCGCCTTCTTCGCCACCGCGACCGTGCTGCGCTGGCCGGTGGAGTCGATCGGCTTCCTCCTCTCGATGACCTTCGACACCCGCACGGCGGTCGACCGCTACTTCGAGGTGATGGACAGCCGGAACACCATCACCGACCCGGAGGACCCCGAGACGATCCTCGAGCCGCGCGGTCGGGTCCGCTTCCGCGACGTCCACTTCCGCTACCAGGACGCCCCCGAGCGCTACCGCGACCTCCTCGACGGCGTCGACCTCGAGGTCGAGCCGGGCGAGACGATGGCACTGGTCGGCATCACCGGCTCCGGGAAGACGACGCTCACCGCGCTGCTCCCGCGCCTCTACGACGTGACCGGCGGAGCCATCGAGCTCGACGGCGTCGACATCCGCCGGCTCCGCCGCGACGAGCTGCGCACGCACATCGGCATGGCGTTCGAGGACGCGACGCTCTTCTCCACCAGCGTGCGCGAGAACGTCCTCCTCGGCCGACCCGACGCGACCGAGGAGGAGCTGCTCGAGGCCCTCGAGATCGCGCAGGCCGACTTCGTCCACCGCCTTCCCGAGGGCCTGGACACGAAGGTGGGCGAGGAGGGGATGAGCCTCTCCGGCGGCCAGCGCCAGCGCCTGGCCCTCGCCCGCGCGGTGGCCGCGCGTCCGGCGGTGCTCGTCCTCGACGACCCGCTCTCGGCGCTCGACGTCGACACGGAGGCGCGCGTCGAGGCGGGGCTGCGCCGCGTGCTCGGCGACACCACGGCGATCATCGTCGCCCACCGCCCCTCGACGGTGGCGCTCGCCGATCGCGTGGCACTGATGGAGGAGGGCCGCATCACCGCGGTCGGCACCCACAGCGAGCTGCTCGCGAGCAGCCCGCACTACCGCTTCGTCATCTCGAGCCTCGAGGAGGACGAGCTGACCCGGCCCGCCGGGACCGAGCGCATCGGCTCCCGCCCCACGACGACCCACCAGGAGACGCGATCATGAGCACGCTCGGTTCCTCCGAGGAGCGCGACGACCTCAGCAGAGCGGAGTCGGCGGCCCTGCGCCGGCGCTCGCTGCGGCTGCTCGGCTCCCTGCTGCGGCCGCTCCGGCTGCGGCTGGTGCTCACCGCGGTCGTGGTCGTCGTCGCGACCGCTGCCCAGGTCGCGGGACCGGCGCTGATCGCGGCGGGCATCGACAACGGCCTGCCCGCGGTCCTCGCGGGGAACGCGGTCCCGCTGGCGGTCACGGTCGGCGCCTACATCCTCACCGGACTCGTCGGCGCGCTCCTGGTCGCCTGGTACACCGTGCTCTCCGCGCGGGTGAGCCAGGCGATCCTGATCGACCTGCGCAAGCGGGTCTTCCTGCACACCCAGAAGCTGAGCCTGGAGTTCCACGAGAACTACACCTCCGGCCGGATCATCTCGCGCCAGACCAGCGACCTCGACTCCATCCGCGAGCTGCTCGACTCTGGCATCAACCAGCTGGTGCAGGGTGCGCTCTACATGGGCTTCGTCGCGATCGCCCTGGTCTCCCTGGACGGCGTGAGCGGCATCGTGCTCGCCTGCGCCCTGGTGCCGCTCGCGCTGCTCACCCGCTGGTTCCAGAAACGGTCGCAGGCGCTGTTCCGCGGCACTCGCGTCGCCTCGTCGCGGCTCATCGTGCAGTTCGTGGAGTCCATGACCGGCATCCGCGCCGTGCAGACCTTCCGCACGCAGAAGCGCAACGAGTCCGTGTTCGGCGGGGTCGTCGAGCAGTACCGGCTCGCCTACAAGCGCGTCTTCGGGGTGTTCGGCACCTTCGACCCCGGGCTCGTGCTGATCGGCAACGTCACCGTCGCCGTGGTGCTGTTCATCGGCGGCGTCCGCGTGCTCGACGGCGGGCTCGAGATCGGCGCGCTGCTGGCGGTCCTGCTCTACACCCGGCGCTTCTTCGACCCGGTGCAGGAGATGGCGATGTTCTACAACTCCTACCAGTCGGCGGCCGCCGCGCTCGAGAAGATCTCGGGCGTGCTGGCCGAGGAGCCGAGCGTCCCGGATCCGGCCCGCCCGGTCGACCTGCGCCAGGCGCGGGGCCGCCTCGGCTTCGAGGGCGTCCGCTTCGCCTACACCGCCGACCGCGAGGTGCTGCCGCGCTTCGACCTCGACATCCCCGCCGGGCAGACCATCGCCCTCGTCGGGTCCACGGGCGCCGGCAAGACGACGCTCGCCAAGCTGATCTCGCGCTTCTACGACCCGAGCGACGGCGTGGTGACCCTCGACGGCGTGGACCTGCGGCGGCTGCACCCGAAGGACCTGCGGCGCGCGATCGTGATGGTCACCCAGGAGGCGTACCTCTTCTCCGGATCCGTCGCCGACAACATCGCGATCGGGCGGCCGACCGCGTCCTACGACGAGATCGTCCGGGCCGCGCAGGCGGTCGGCGCGCACGAGTTCATCCAGGCGCTTCCGGACGGCTACGACACCGACGTGAACAAGCGCGGCGGCCGCGTCTCGGCCGGTCAGCGCCAGCTGATCTCGTTCGCCCGCGCGTTCCTGGCCGACCCGGCGGTGCTGATCCTGGACGAGGCGACCTCCTCCCTCGACATCCCGAGCGAGCGCCTGGTGCAGCAGGGCCTGCAGACGCTGCTGGCGGACCGCACGGCGGTCATCATCGCGCACCGCCTCTCGACGGTCGCGATCGCCGACCGGGTGCTGGTGATGGAGCACGGCCGCATCGTCGAGGACGGCACCCCGGAGGCGCTCATCGCCGGCGAGGGCCGCTTCGCCACCCTGCACGCGGCCTGGCGGGACTCGCTCGTCTGAGCGGCTGCCGCTCGCGACTAACGCACTTGAGCCGATCCCGGCTCAGGGGCGCCAGCGTGCGCTGCGCACGTCGACGCGCCAGCCGCCCGGCGTGACGACGAGGGGCGTGCCCTCGCGCTCGTACTCCCGGCGGGCGCGCTCCTCGTGGCCGACCGGGGGCGCTCCTCCCGCGCGGACGACGCGCCACCAGGCGGTGTCGGAGCCGTAGCGGGCCATCACCGTGCCGACCGCGCGTGCCGCACGAGTGCCGAGGACCGCGGCGATCTCGCCGTAGGCCATCACGCGTCCGGGCGGGATCGAGGCGACCACCTCGAGGACGGCGGAGACGAAGTCGGCCGGCTCCGCTGCCTCCGGCGCCGCGCTCAGAGCGTCAGCGCCCCGATGTTCTCGCCGTACTGCGTCTCGCCGACGACCTCGAAGCCGATCCAGCGGAAGAACTGCTCCGGGCCGTCCTCGCCGGACTCCCAGATCACCGTGAGGGTGTCGAAGCCGCGGGCGCGGGCCTCGTCGGCGGTGGCGCGGACGGCGAAGGTGCCCACGCCGCGGCCCTGCTTCGCCGCGTCGATGTTGATGCGCCAGATGCAGCTGCGGAACTCCTCCGCCGCCTCCGGGTCGAAGTGCGCGTGGATGAAGCCGACCAGCTCGTCGCCGTCCATCACGGCCCGCTGCCAGGAGGCGCCCGGGTCGATCACCGCGGCGGCGGCGGAGTAGGAGACCGGCGCGATGAACTGCTCCTGGCCGGGTTTGAGGCTCAGACCGTTCACGGCGGAGATGTTCGAGGCGGACAGCTCTTCCAGGCGGAGGTCACTCATGCCGTCACTGTACCGGCGGCGCAGGACGGCGGGCATCCTCCTGTCGGGCGACGTGCGCCGGCCCCGGCGCGGACGATCGAGAACTGTCTCGACATCGAGACAGTTCGGGCCTCGGGTAGGCTGGCGGAGGCCATCCGGAGCGGTGCAGAGCCGCCCGTCCCGCACAGGTGCGGGGTCATCGACACCATGGGAGAGCAATGTCCAAGATCAAGGTTGAGGGAACGGTCGTCGAGCTCGACGGCGACGAGATGACGCGCATCATCTGGCAGAAGATCAAGGACACCCTCATCCACCCGTACCTCGACGTGAACCTCGAGTACTACGACCTCGGCATCGAGTACCGCGACGAGACGGACGACCAGGTCACGATCGACGCGGCGCACGCCATCCAGAAGCACGGCGTCGGCGTGAAGTGCGCGACCATCACCCCCGACGAGGCCCGCGTCGAGGAGTTCGGCCTCAAGAAGATGTGGAAGTCGCCCAACGGCACGATCCGCAACATCCTCGGCGGCGTGATCTTCCGCGAGCCCATCATCATCTCGAACATCCCGCGCCTGGTCCCCGGCTGGAACAAGCCGATCATCATCGGCCGCCACGCGTTCGGCGACCAGTACCGCGCCACCGACTTCGTCTTCAAGGGCAAGGGCACGCTGACCGTCGAGTTCACGCCCGAGGACGGCTCCGAGCCGATGAGGTTCGAGGTCTACAAGGCCCCGGACGACGGCATCGCGCAGGTCCAGTACAACCAGGACGCGTCGATCCGCGACTTCGCCCGCTCGTCGCTGAACTACGGCCTCTCGCGCAACTACCCGGTCTACCTCTCCACCAAGAACACGATCCTCAAGGCCTACGACGGCCGCTTCAAGGACATCTTCGAGGAGATCTTCGAGACCGAGTTCAAGGAGCGCTTCGACGCCGCCGGCCTCACCTACGAGCACCGCCTCATCGACGACATGGTCGCCTCGGCCATGAAGTGGGAGGGCGGCTACGTCTGGGCCTGCAAGAACTACGACGGCGACGTCCAGTCCGACACCGTCGCGCAGGGCTTCGGCTCGCTGGGCCTGATGACCTCCGTGCTCTCCACGCCCGACGGCAGCGTCGTCGAGGCGGAGGCGGCGCACGGCACCGTCACGCGCCACTACCGCCAGCACCAGGCCGGCAAGCCCACCTCGACGAACCCGATCGCCTCGATCTACGCCTGGACGCGCGGTCTCGCGCACCGCGGCAAGCTCGACGGCAACCAGGAGCTCATCGACTTCTCGCTCACCCTGGAGGACGTGGTCATCAAGACGGTCGAGTCCGGGAAGATGACGAAGGACCTCGCCCTGCTCGTCGGCCCCGAGCAGGGCTGGCAGACGACCGAGGAGTTCCTCGCGACCCTCGACGAGAACCTGAAGGCCCGCATGTCGGCCTGATCTCCGGCTTCGGCAGACGCGTCCGGCCCGCACGATCCTCGGATCCTGCGGGCCGGAGGCGTCTCCGGGCCCGGTGGGACGCGCCCGGGCCGAGCGCCTCAGAGCGCCCGGGCGAGGTCCTCCATCGCGTGGAGCGGATCGGGCCCCGACGGCATCAGCACGACGCTCGACGCACCGGCCTCGTGCAGCAGGGCGATGCGGCGACGAGCGTCCTCGGGAGTGCCCACGACGGCCAGCTGGTCGCCCCAGGCGTCGGGCAGGTCGCGGACGAAGGCGGCGCGGTCGGCGCTCTCGGCCCGCAGGCGGGCGAAGTCCTCGGCGAAGGGGAGCGGCTCGATGTGCGGCGCCCAGTCCGGCTCGCCGATCCACTCGAGTCCCGGCCGGACCGCGTCGCGCGCGGCGGCCGCATCGTCGTCCACGGCGGCCACGTTGTAGGCGACGATCCGTCCGGTGCCGCCGAGGTGGCCGCGGGCCGCCGCGAGGTACTCCGGAGTGACGGGCTCGGCCAGGACGACCCCGTCGGCGATCCGGCCCGCGAGCGCCAGCGACTTCGGTCCGCGGACGCCGGCCAGCAGCGGCGGCACGACGGAGGGCGGCGACTCCAGGACGAGGCCGTCCACGTGCACGTAGCGGCCGGAGCGGTCGGTGCGCTCGCCGGAGAGCAGCGAGCGGATCGCGTCGAACTGCTCCTCGAGCAGGGTGAGCGGGCTGCGCGGCCACATGCCGAGGCTGCGCATCCAGTGCGGCATCCCGTGCCCGATGCCGGCGTGGACGCGGCCGGGGAACAGTTCGGCGAGAGTGCCGAGCTCCATCGCGGTGAAGGCCGCCGTGCGCACGGCGGCGGGCAGGATGCCGATGCCGACGACGATCCGCTCGGTGGCGGCGAGCACCGCGCCGGCCTGGGCGATGCCGCCGCGGAAGCCGAGGTCCTCGACCACCCAGAGCTCGTCGAAGCCGAGCTCCTCGGCGCGGCGGGCGTAGACGAGCACCTCGGAGGCGGGGAGATCGCGGGGGAGCAGGACGCCGACAGCGGTGTCGGAGGAGGAGGCGCGCATCCGGCCAGCGTAGGGC
Source organism: Rathayibacter sp. AY1B7 (assembly GCF_002932735.1). NCBI lineage: Bacteria > Bacillati > Actinomycetota > Actinomycetes > Micrococcales > Microbacteriaceae > Rathayibacter > Rathayibacter sp. AY1B7. Next base: position 61,635 of record NZ_PSWK01000020.1, on the reverse strand, counting down.
GTGCGGACAGGCGGAGGGCCCGCCCGCACGATCGCGGACGGGCCCTCGCTCGTCGTCCTATTCGGCGGCCGCCTCGCCGATCCGCACCTGCTCGGGGCGGGCGGTCGAGACGACCTCGATGCGGCGGGGACGCGCCTTCTCGCTGACCGGGATGGTCACCGAGAGCACACCGTTGTCGTAGGACGCGGCGATGCGCTCGGTGTCGACGCCCTGGCCGAGGCTCAGCTGGCGGACGAAGGTCGCCGACTGGCGCTCCCGGGTGATCCAGGTGACGTCGTCGCCGCTCGCGACGGTGCGCTGGGCACGGATGGTGAGGAGCTGCCCGTCCACGTCGACGTCGACGGACCCCGGGTCGATGCCGGGGAGGTCGGCGGTGAGGACGTAGTGGTCGCCGTCCCGGTACAGGTCGATCGGCATCCGGCGGGGCCCCTGACCGGAGCCGAGGAGGGCGGTGGCGAGGCGGTCCAGCTCGCGGACGGGGTCGTAGGTGACAGCCATGAGATCACTCCATTCAGTCGTGCAACGAAGAGTTCCAAGAGTTGAGCCGACCCGGCTCAACGCGATTAAATTAGCACTCGGGAAGGGGGAGTGCCAACGGATCGGCCCCCTTCAGCGTCAACTTCGTTACCTGTTCGTAACAAAGCTGGGCAATCGAGTTCGTAGGGTCGTTTCTGTGTGGAAACCGATCCGGTTCCCAGCGAATGTGAGTAAGGACATCGATTGCCGATCCACCTGTCCCACCGACCACCCGTCCGCCGCGCTGAGAGGCGCATCCTCGCGGGCCTCGCCGTCCTCGGAGTCGCCGCGACCGCGGCCTTCGCCACCACCGGCGCCAGTGCCGCCCCTCTCGCCGGCAGTGCCTCGCTCGTCGGCGGGCTCTCCGTCGGCCAGAGCTTCGACGACGGCGACTACGTCGTCACCCTCGTCGAGCCCTCCGCGGCCACCTACCAGGGCAGCGATGCCCGCTTCGCCCGCACCGCGCCCGTCGACGGTGCGCAGCTGCAGGCCGCCTCGGCTCCGGTGGAGGACTACTCCGCCCACCTCGAGCAGCGCCAGGAGGACGTCGCCTCCGCGGTCGACGCCGCCATCGGCTACCACTACACCGTCGCCCTCAACGGCTTCTCCGCGACCCTCTCGGGCGAGCAGGCGGGCGAGCTCGCGAGCCGCCGCGACGTCGCCCAGGTCCGCAAGGTCGAGAACCTGAAGGTCGACCGCGCCGCGCAGGCCTCGCCGCTCGCCGCGGCCGCCGCCGGCACCCCGGTGCCCGACACCGGACAGCAGCGCTCCACCGACTTCCTCGGCCTCGAGGGCGAGAACGGCGTCTGGCAGAAGCTGGGCGGCATCGACAAGGCGGGCGAGGGCGTCGTCGTCGGCGTCATCGACTCCGGCATCGCGCCCGAGAACCCCTCCTTCGCGGACGCGCCCCTGGCGACCTCGCCCGGAGCTGCCCCCTACACGGACGGCACCACCACCTCCTTCGTGAAGTCGGACGGCGGCACCTTCGTCGGCTCCTGCTCGCCGGGGCTCCCCGCCTCCGAGCAGTGGGACGGCGACGAGTGCAACCAGAAGCTCATCGGCGCACGCTGGTTCCTCGCGGACGAGGAGGTCGGCTCGACGGACAACCCCGAGTACCGCTCCCCGCGCGACGCCGACGGACACGGCTCGCACACCGCGAGCACGGCAGCCGGCAACAACGGCGTCGAGGCGAGCGTCGACGGCTACGACTACGGGAAGATCTCCGGAGTCGCCCCGGCCGCCAAGGTCGCCGCGTACAAGGTCTGCTGGAACGGACCCGACGAGGGCACCGACGACGACGACTTCTGCTCCGGAGCGGGCATCCTCGCGGCCATCGACGCCGCGACCAAGGACGGCGTCGACGTCATCAACTTCTCGATCGGCGGCGGCTCGGCCACCTCGACCCTGACCGCGATCGACGAGGCGTTCCTCAACGCCGCCGCCGCGGGCGTCTTCGTCGCGGCCTCGGCCGGCAACTCGGGTGCGGGCGCCTCCACGCTCGACCACGCGTCGCCCTGGTACACCACGGTCGCGGCGTCCTCCATCCCGACCTACACCGCGACCGCCGCTCTCGGCGACGGCCAGAAGTTCGTCGGAGGATCCATCTCGGTCCACGAGGACGTCACCGGACCGCTGGTGAACAGCGCCGACGTCGTCCGCTCGGGCGCCGAGAACCCCGCCATCTGCGAGACCGGCACCCTCGACCCCGACAAGGTGAAGGGCACGATCGTCGCCTGCACCGCGGGCGTCACCGCGCGCGTCTCCAAGTCGGCCGAGGTCGAGCGGGCCGGCGGCATCGGCATGCTGCTGCTCAACCCGACCCCGAACGCCCTGCACGTCGACGACCACTCGGTCCCGAGCATCCAGATCGACTCGCAGGCCTACCAGGCGATCACGACCTACGCCGGCACCGCCGGTGCGACCGTGACCCTCTCCGAGGGCAACTCGTCCGGAGCCTCCATCCCCGTCCCGCAGGTCGCCGGCTTCTCGTCGCGCGGACCCGCTGAGGCGGACGGCGCCGACGTGCTGAAGCCCGACCTCACGGCGCCCGGCGTCGCGATCCTCGCCGACAGCTTCAACGCCGAGGGCGACGACCCCGCCTTCGCGTTCGAGTCCGGCACCTCGATGTCGTCGCCGCACGTGGCGGGCCTCGGCGCGCTGATCCTCGGCGCGACCCCGAAGGCCTCGCCGTCCGCGGTGAAGTCGGCCATGATGACCTCCGCCTACGACAGCGTCGACCAGTCGGGCGCCGCGTCCGAGGACGTCTTCGCCCAGGGCGCCGGACACGTCGACCCGGCCGCGTTCCTCGACCCCGGACTGCTCTACGAGAGCGGCACGGAGGACTGGATCGCGTTCCTCAAGGGTGCGGGCTACGTCTTCACCTCGAACCCGGTGATCGACCCGATCGCCGCGATCGACCCGTCCGACCTCAACCAGGCCTCGATCGCGATCGGCGCCCTCGCGGGCACGCAGACCGTGACCCGCACGGTCACCTCGACCGGCGCGGGCACCTACACCGCCTCGGTCGACGGCCTCGCCGGGATCGACACCGTCGTCTCGCCCTCGACCCTCTCCTTCACGGGTGCGGGCCAGACGGCGGAGTACACGGTCTCCTTCACCACCGGCTCGGCGGCGCTCAACCAGTTCGCCACCGGCTACCTGACCTGGGCGAGCGCGGAGCACGACGTCCGCAGCCCGATCGCGGTGCGCCCCGTCCTGCTGGACGCGCCCTACGAGGTCTCCGGCACCGGCTCGACCGGCACCGGCACGGTGACGGTCACGCCCGGCATCACCGGCGCGCTGCCGCTCACCGCGAGCGGTCTCGCCGAGGGTGTCCTCGCCGAGGACGCCACTGCCGCTGACGGCCACTCGGCGACGCTCCCCACGGGGAAGTCGCTGACGACCACCGTCGTGGTGCCGGAGGGCGCCGAGTTCGCCCGCTTCGATCTCGACTCGCTCGACGACGCGGCCGACCTCGACCTCACCGTCACCAGCGAGAGCACCGACAAGGTCTTCACCTCGGCGACCGGCTCGGCCGACGAGCGCGTCGACATCGCCGACCCCGCTCCGGGCGAGTACACGGTCCAGGCCGATGTCTACTCGACCGCTCCGGGATCCTCGACCGTCACGTTCGACTTCCGCAGCTTCGTCATCACTCCGGAGAACGGTCTCGGCTCGCTGAGCACCGACCCCGCCGTGGTCGACGCCGTGCAGGGCGAGCCGATCGCGTACGCGGTCTCCTGGTCGAACCTGGCGGGCCCGGCCCGCTACCTCGGCCGTGTCGCCTACACCGATTCGGGACTCGCGACGCTCGTGAGCGTCGACGTCACCGAGGCGGTCACCCCCACCCCGACGCCGACCGCGACTCCGGAGCCCACGGGCACCCCGGAGCCGACCGCGACGCCGACGGCCGGCCCCACCGCCGGACCGGGGGAGCCCACCTCCACGCCGACCGCCGGACCGGGCGCGCCCGGCCACGGCGCCGGCGGCCTCCCGTCGACGGGCTTCGACGGCGGTCTCCTCGGAGCCGCCGCCCTCGCCCTCCTCGGTGCAGGTGCTGTGATCACCGGCCTCCGACGCCGCGCCCTGGCGCAGCGTGAGGCGGGCGCCGCGGAGTAGTCCTCCGCGACCGCCGCGAACGGCCGTCCCCCTGCTCCTCCCGGAGCGGCGGGGGCGGCCGTTCGCCGTTCCCGGGCCGGGGAGGCGGAGACGGGGCGGCTCGTGGTGCGTGCCGGGAGCAGGACCGGCCCGGCTGCGTGGGGGAACGGCTCGAGAGGGGAGGCGGGAGCGGGTCGGGGAGAGATCGACGATCAGGCGGGGCGGAACACCTCCGACTGGGGGCCCGGCGGCGCGATCGGCCCGGGGTCCCGCTGCGGTCGCGCATCCCCGGAGGTGCATCGACGGGAGAACGCGGTGGTGACCTGCCGCTGCGAGCCGGGACGACGCGTTCGGTCCCGCTCCGAGCGGCGGCGAGCGCACGGGGACCGCGGTGCACCCTCGGGGACAGCGGTGGACGGCTCCGAGCGAGCGCCCCCTCGGCTTGAGCGGCCGCCGTCAGGATCAGAGGGAGCGGCGTCCCGCGATGACGCCGGAGACGACGGCGAGGACGCCGAAGACGATCGCGACGACCGGCTGGCCGAGGTCCAGCCACGCCAGCGCGGCGGCGCCCATCACGAGCAGCTCGATCAGCGAGCGGCCGTAGACGTCGATCGCGAGGACCGCGCGCGGCGAGAGGAAGAGCGCCCAGATCAGCGCGGCGACCACCGGAGCGCCGATGCCGAGGACGATGTTCCACGGCAGGTCCCACGACGCGAAGCCCCAGAGGGCGAAGGTCGCCAGCGCGACGAGCTCCAGGAGGAACCGGAGGATCGCGTTCGGGCCGATCCTGATGTCGGTGCCCGCGGTGTCCGCTCCTGCTCGATTCACGCCGACCATGCTAGCCGCCGGAGGTCAGCGGAAGATGATGGTGCGGGCCCCGTCGAGGAGCACCCGGTCCTCCGCGAACCACTTGACCGCCTGCGTGAGCGTGCGGCTCTCCTCGTCCTGCCCGATGGCCACGAGCTGGGCGACCGAGTGCGAGTGGTCCACGCGGACGACGTTCTGCTCGATGATCGGCCCCTCGTCGAGGTCGCTGGTGACGAAGTGCGCGGTCGCCCCGATCAGCTTGACGCCGCGGGCGTGCGCCTGCTTGTACGGGTTCGCGCCCTTGAAGCCCGGCAGGAACGAGTGGTGGATGTTGATGGCGCGACCGGCCAGTCGCGCGCAGAGCTCGGGGGAGAGGATCTGCATGTAGCGCGCCAGGACCACGAGCTCGACGTCGTGCTCCTCGACGACCTCCAGCACGCGCTCCTCGAACCCGCGCTTCGACTCCGGCGAGACCACGGGGCGCGACTCGAAGGGCACGCCGTAGAACTCGGCGAGGTCGCGCAGGCTGCCGTGGTTGGACAGGATCATCGGGATGTCCACCGCGAGCTGCCCGGCGCGCTGGCGGAAGAGCAGGTCGTTGACGCAGTGCGCGGCCGTGGAGGCGAGGACGAGGGTGCGCAGCGGCCGGCCGACGACGTCGAGGCGCCAGGTCATCCCGTAGTGCTCGGTGATCGGCAGCAGGGCGGCGGCGAACTCCTCGCGGCTGATCGGCGACTCCACCTGCAGGCGCATGAAGAAGCGGCCGGTGTCGGCGCTCGAGAACTGCTGGCTCTCGGTGATGTTGCCGCGGGCCTGGACGACGGCACCGGACACGGCGTGCACGATGCCCGGCTGGTCGGGGCAGGCGAAGGTCAGGGTCCAGTGGTTTCCCGCGGGCCGGGCGCCGGACCACGCGGCGTCGCTGCCCGTCGGACGGGTGCTCGCGGAGGCGGGCCGGGGAGTCGCGGACGCGGCGGGTTCGGGCTGCATCCGCCCAGGATAACGGTGGGGCACGGGGCGCTCCGTGCGCCTCAGCCCGCGTCGACGGACACGACGGCGACGGGTCCCGTCCGCCCGTCCGGGGAGGAGTAGCGGACGCCGATCGTGTGCCTCCCAGGACCGACCTCCAGGGTCGCGGCGAGGACGGGGGCTCCGGGAGCGAGGGACCGCACCTGCCCGCCGTCGACCAGGAGGTCGAGGCCGTCCGCGTCGGGATCGGCGAGCACGAGCACGCCGACCGCGCCCCCGCTCGACGCGGCCCGGGCGAGGAGCACCGGAGCGCGCAGGTCGACCGTCTCGGGGGCGCTGACTCCTGCAGCGGTGCGCGCCAGCACCGTGGTCGTGCCCGCGGGGAGGGGGAGCGCCGGCGCGGTCCAGGAGCCGTCGGCGTCGGCGGTGGCGGAGCCCACGCGGCGTCCGTCGGAGGCGTCCTCGAGGAGCACCTCGGCGCCGGGCGCGGCGGTGCCCCGGGCATCGGGCAGCAGCCGGCCGTCGGTGTCGAGCGCGAGGGTCGGTGCGGCCGGAGCGGGAGGTGTGGCCGGAGTGGGGGTCGTGACCGGTGCGGGAGTCGAGACCGGAGCGGAGGTGCTCGGCGCCTCTGTCGGGACCGGCGCCGGAGTGCTCGGTACGTGCGTCGCTGCCGGAGCCGGAGTGTCCGGTGGGGGAGTCACGATCGGAACAGGAACCGGGACCGGAGTGCTCGGTGCGGGGGTCGGGACCGGGACGGAGGGCAGGGCCGGGCCGCTGCCGATCGGGCCCGGCGCGGAGCCCCCGGTCGTGGCCCCCGGCGGCCCGGAGGGGGCCGGAGCCTCGGGGACGGCGGGCTTGGGCGCCGGTGCCGCGCTGCCGGTCACGGCGGGGCGGGACGGGGCGGGCTCGGCGGCAGGAGTCGGGGAGGCGGTCGCCTCGATCCCTCTCGACGCCGGTGCGCCGACGGGATCGTGGGACGGCTTTTGTTGCGGCGGGCGTCCCGTCCTCCCGGGGGTCGCGCGCGTCGCTCCGGCATCGTCCGACGCAGCCCGTCCGGCCACGGCCGGCACCGTGCTCCTCGGAGCGGCGCCGGAACCGCTGGACCGCCCCGCCGGATCGCCGTCCGCTGCACTCGTCCGGTCCGCGGCCTCCGGGTCCGTCTCCGGCCGGTCGGCGCTCGCCGTCGCTCCTCCGCTCGACGCCGGCGCAACCGCCTCGGCCGTTGCGCGCTCGTCCACCCGCGCGGAGGCGTCCTCCGCCGCCACGAGCGCGCCGCCCCCGTTCCCGGACAGCAGCACCGCCGCGCTGACGACTCCCGCGACCGCGAGTGCCGCCGCAGCGGACGCGGCGACGACCACTCCTGTTCCACTGCCCGCTCTCGACGCTCGGACCGCGCTCGACGCTCGAACCGCGCTCGACGCCCGGACCGCGCTCGGCAGCGGACCGGAGGCCGCGCCGGAGCCCCCGCCCGCCGCCCAGGCGGCCGCACCGCTCACGCCGGCCGAGAGCGGCAGCAGCACCGACGCGAGGCGGCGCGCAGTGCTCTCGGCCTCCGCCAGCGCCTCCCGGCAGGAGAGGCACCCGTCCAGGTGCCGGTCGATGCGGTGCCTGTCCCGGACGGGGGCTCGTCCTCGCGCGTACGTCCCCGCCCGCTCGAGCACCCACTCGCACTCGCCCGTCGCCGAGGCGTCCGCCACGTGCTCCCGGATCCACCCGGAGCGCAGCCCCTCCCTCGCCCGCACCCCGAGCGCTGCGACCGCGTTGGGCCGCAGGCCCATCAGCGGCGCGGCGGCGGCGGGGGACAGGCCCTCCACCTCCGTGTACCAGAGCACCTCCTGCCAGCGCGGCGGCAGCGCCCGGAACGCGCGCGCGCCCAGGTCGCGCTCGAGGGCGGCGAGGGCGTGCGCCTCGGGATCGGGGCCGGCAGAGGGGAGGGCGCGGTCGGCCTCGTCGAACGGCCGCTCGTGCCGGTCCCGCCGGGCCCAGGACCCCGCGACGTTGCGGACGGCGGTGAAGAAGTAGGGGCGGAAGGCGCCCTCGGGTCCGCCGCCGCGCTCGATCGCCCGCAGGACGCGGAGGAACGCCTCCGAGACCAGGTCGTCGGGGTCGGAGCTGCTCGCCCACGCCCGGGCCACGGTGCGCCCGGCCGAGGAGTGGCGGCGCCAGAGCTCGGAGACGGCGTCGGTGCGGCCCTCCCGGACCAGCGCGACGAGCTCCTCGTCGCTGCGGCCGTCGACGCGCTCGGAGCGGCGTCGAGGACCCACGGCGACGCCCTCCCTCCCGGTCCCGCGCCGGGACCGCCCGAGGGATCGTCGCACGATCGCGCGTGCCCGCCCCCGACTGGCGCGACTCCCGCGCCACCCGGCCCGCTTGCTAGAGTGAGCCCGCCGCGACTGGCGTTCGGATGGGTGACCATCAGGGAGCGGCACCTCCTCCGGGGCAGCGCCCCGGACACTTTTCCCGCCGCACGCCTGGGCTGGAACGGATACCGTAGATCGGGTCGCCCGAACGAGCCGTGTCGCGCCGCAGCGACCTGCCGGGCCCCTTCCGTTTCCCAGCCAAGGAGCGTCCGTGTCCTCTTCCCCCGCCAGCCCCGGCGTCGCCGCCTCGTTCGACCAGCCCGTGTCGGTGGTCGACCCCGAGATCGCCGCCGTGCTCCAGCAGGAGCTCGACCGCCAGCGCGGCTACCTCGAGATGATCGCGAGCGAGAACTTCGTGCCGCGCGCGATCCTCGAGTCGCAGGGCTCCGTCCTGACCAACAAGTACGCCGAGGGCTACCCCGGCCGCCGCTACTACGGCGGCTGCGAGTACGTCGACATCGCCGAGCAGCTCGCGATCGACCGCGCCAAGGCCCTCTTCGGCGCCGAGTTCGCCAACGTCCAGCCGCACTCCGGAGCCTCCGCCAACGCCGCGGCGCTCGCCGCGCTCGTGCAGCCCGGAGACACCATCCTCGGCCTCGAGCTCGCGCACGGCGGCCACCTGACCCACGGCATGAAGCTGAACTTCTCGGGCAAGCTCTACAACGCGACCGCGTACGGCGTCGACCCGCAGACCTTCCGCATCGACATGGACGCGGTCCGCGAGAAGGCCCTCGAGGTCCGCCCGCAGGTGCTCATCGCCGGCTGGTCCGCCTACCCCCGTCAGCTCGACTTCGAGGCGTTCCGCGCCATCGCCGACGAGGTCGGCGCGAAGCTCTGGGTCGACATGGCCCACTTCGCAGGCCTCGTGGCGGCGGGGCTGCACCCGTCGCCGGTGCCCTACGCCGACGTCGTGACCACCACCGTCCACAAGACGCTGGCCGGCCCGCGCTCGGGGCTCATCCTCGCGAAGCAGGAGTACGCCAAGAAGCTGAACTCGGCCGTCTTCCCCGGCCAGCAGGGCGGCCCGCTCATGCACGTGATCGCCGCGAAGGCGACCGCGTTCAAGCTCGCCGGCGAGCCCGAGTTCGCCGATCGCCAGGCACGCACCATCCGCGGCGCGCAGATCCTCGCCGAGCGCCTCACGGCGGCCGACTCGAAGGCCGAGGGCATCGACGTCCTGACCGGCGGCACGGACGTCCACCTCGTCCTCGCCGACCTGCGCGACTCGCCGTTGGACGGCAAGCAGGCCGAGGACCGCCTCCACGAGGTCGGCATCACGGTCAACCGCAACGCCGTGCCGTTCGACCCCCGCCCGCCGATGGTCACCTCGGGCCTGCGCATCGGCACGCCGGCGCTCGCGACGCGCGGCTTCGGCGATACGGAGTTCACCGAGGTCGCCGACGTCATCGCCGAGGCGCTCAAGCCCTCGGCCGACCTCGAGGCGCTGCGCGGCCGTGTCGCCCGCCTCACCGACGACTTCCCGCTCTACCCCGGGCTGTAGTCGATCCGCTGCACCACCCGCGCGGCGGAGGACGGGGCACCGCCCCCCTCCGCCGCGCCACGACCGAGGAGCCCGAGATGACGGCACAGGTACTCGACGGCGTCGCGACGGCGACGGCGGTCAAGACGGAGATCGCGGAGCGGGTCGCCGCTCTGCGCGAGCGGGGCATCGTGCCCGGGCTCGGCACGCTGCTGGTGGGGGACGATCCCGCCTCCCGCTCGTACGTCGCGGGCAAGCACCGCGACTGCGCGGAGGTCGGGATCGAGTCGATCCGCGTGGACCTCCCCGCGACCGCGTCGGCGGACGACATCCGCGCCGCCATCCGGCAGCTCAACGACTCGGAGGCCGTGACCGGGTACATCATCCAGCTCCCGCTGCCGAAGGGCATCGACGAGAACGCGATGCTCGAGCTCATGGATCCGGACAAGGACGCCGACGGCCTGCACCCCACCAACCTCGGCCGCCTGGTGCTCGGCGTCGAGGGTGAGCTGGCCAGCCCGCTGCCCTGCACGCCGAACGGGATCGTCGAGATGCTGCAGCGCCACGGCATCCCGACCTCGGGCCGGCATGTCGTCGTCGTGGGCCGCGGGCTCACCGTCGGCCGTCCGCTCGGGCTCCTGCTCACGCGGAAGGGCCTCGACGCCACCGTGACCCTCACCCACTCCCGCACGGCCGATCTCGCCGCGGAGGTGCGCCGCGCCGACATCGTGGTGGCCGCCGTGGGCGTGCCCGGGCTCATCCGCGCCGACTGGGTGAAGCCCGGCGCCGCCGTGCTCGACGTGGGAATCACGCGGGTCGAGAACCCGGAGACGGGCCGCGCGAAGCTGACCGGCGACGTCTCACCGGAGGTGGCGGAGGTCGCGGGCTGGCTCTCGCCCGTGCCCGGCGGCGTCGGCCCGATGACGCGCGCGATGCTCATCCACAACGTGGTGACGGCGGCCGAGCGCGCCCTGCGCTGACCGGTCCCGCGCCACAGGACCCGCGCCGGACCGCGCTCGGGGGCGACGTCCAGTCGCCTGCCGGTAGCGTGGCCCGGCGCTCTCGCGTCCCCCACCCCGTCGGACACGTCCTCGGAGCGCGCCCCGCCCTACGAGGAGAACCCATGCTCACCGTCACCGCCTACGCCGCCCCCTCCGCGACCGAGCCGCTCGTCCCCACCACCATCGAGCGCCGTGACGTCGGACCGCACGACGTGCTCATCGAGATCGCCTACTCCGGCATCTGCCACTCCGACATCCACACCGTCCGCGGCGACTGGGGTCCGGTGGCGTACCCGCTGACCGTCGGCCACGAGATCGTCGGCGTCGTCGCCGAGGTCGGCTCCGAGGTCACCAAGCACTCCGTCGGCGACCGCGTCGGCGTCGGCTGCATGGTGAACTCCTGCCGCGAGTGCGAGAACTGCCTCGCGGGCGAGGAGCAGTACTGCCTGAAGGGCAACACCGGTACCTACGCCTCCGTCGACCGCGACGGCACCATCACCCAGGGTGGCTACTCCACGCACGTCGTCGTCGTCGAGGACTTCGTGCTCCGCGTCCCGGAGTCGATCCCCTACGAGGCAGCCGCCCCGCTGCTGTGCGCGGGCATCACGACCTACTCGCCGCTCTCGCACTGGGAGGCGGGCCCCGGCAAGCGCGTGGCCGTCGTCGGCCTCGGCGGGCTCGGCCACATGGCCGTCAAGTTCGCGCACGCGATGGGCGCCGAGGTCACCGTGCTCTCGCAGACCCTCAGCAAGAAGGAGGACGGCCTCCGTCTGGGCGCCGACCACTACTACGCGACGCGCGACGAGGCGACCTTCACCGATCTCGCGAACACCTTCGACCTGATCGTCAACACGGTCAGCGCGCCCCTCGACCTCGACGCCTACCTGGGGCTCCTGCGCCGCAACGGCACGATGGTGAACGTGGGCGCTCCGGCCGAGGCGCTGCCGTTGCACGTCTTCACGCTCTTCGGCGCCCGTCGCTCCTTCGCGGGCTCGGGCATCGGCGGCATCCGCGAGACCCAGGAGATGCTCGACTTCTGTGCCGAGAAGGGCATCGCGAGCGAGGTCGAGGTCGTCTCGGCCTCGCAGATCAACGAGGCCTACGAGCGCGTCCTCGCCTCGGACGTCCGCTACCGCTTCGTGATCGACGCCTCCACGTTCGAGAAGTGAGCGCGGCCGGGGCGCTAGCCTCGGCGGCATGAGCGAACGGAGCCACCCGGCCGTCGACCGCGTCCTCGCCGACCTCGACCGGCACGGCGTGCACCCGACCGTGCGCTGGCTCGATTCGGCCGCGTCGACGGCGGCACTGGCGGCCGAGGCGCTGGGCGTCGACGTCGGCCAGATCGCCAACTCGCTCGTGTTCCTGATCGACGGTGCGCCGCTGCTGGTCCTGACCAGCGGCGGCCACCGCGTCGACACCGCCTGGCTGGGCGTGCAGCTCGGCGGATCGATCACCCGGGCGCCGGCCGCGGAGGTGAAGTCCGCGACGGGCCAGACGATCGGCGGGATCGCGCCGGTGGGCCATCCCGCGCCGCTGCGCACCGTGGTCGACACGGCCCTCGCCGCCTACGACGTGGTCTGGGCTGCGGCCGGGCACGCGCACACCGTCTACCCGACGAGCTTCGCCGAGCTGGTCCGGGTCACCGGGGGAGAGGCGCGCGCTGTCGTTCCGCCGGATCCGGCGCCGTAGCGGCTGGACGAGGAACGCCCCCTGCGACGCGAGGTCGCAGGGGGCGTCGACGGAAGCAGAGGTCAGAGCACCCGACCCGCGCCGTCGGCGGCCGTGACCAGGAAGAGCTCCGGAGTCGTGAAGCCCTTCTCGGCGAAGGCGGCGAGGACCGCGGCGCGGACCTCCTCCTCCTTCTCCACCGGGGTGAGGGCGATCGCGGAGCCGCCGAAGCCGCCGCCGGTCATCCGGGCGCCGATCGCTCCGGCGCCGCGCGCCGCCTCGACGGCGGTGTCGAGCTCGGGCACCGAGATCTCGAAGTCGTCGCGGAGGGAGACGTGGCCGGCGTCGAGCAGATCGCCGATCGCCCGGGGACCGTGCTCGCGCAGGGTGCGGACGGTCTCGAGCACGCGGGCGTCCTCGGTCACGACGTGCTTCACGCGCCGGTAGGTGACGTCGTCGAGGAGCTCCTGGGCGCGCGGCAGGTCGTCGACCGTCAGCTCGCGGAGCGACGGCACGCCGAGGGTCGCGGCGCCGAGCTCGCAGGAGGCGCGCCGCTCGGCGTAGCCGCCGGTGGCGTGCGCGTGCTCGACGCGCGTGTCGACGACGAGCAGGACGAGGCCGGCCTCCTCGAAGCCGAGGGGGACGACCTCGGTGTCGAGGCTGCGGCAGTCCAGGAACACCGCGGCGTCGCGCTTCCCGAAGAGGGAGGCGGACTCGTCCATGATCCCGGTGGGGGCGCCGACCGCGACGTTCTCGGCGCGACGACCGACGCGGGCCATCGTCGCGCGGTCGAAACCGAGGTGCCAGAGCTCGTCGAGGGCGACGGCCATCGCGCACATCAGCGCCGCCGAGCTCGAGAGCCCCGCGCCGACCGGCACGTCGGAGCCGACGTACGCGTCGAAGCCCGAGCGGGAGCCCAGGTCGACGCCGTACTCGGTGAGCGCCCAGACCACGCCGAGCGGGTAGGCCGACCAGCCGGTCACGGCGCCGGGGCCGAGCTCGTCGAGAGCGACCTCGACCACTGTGGGGGAGAATGCGCTGCTGATCCGGATCAGGCGGTCCTCCCTCGGAGCGACGGCCATCGCCGTGGCGCGGTCGATCGCGAAGGGGAAGACGAAGCCGTCGTTGTAGTCGGTGTGCTCGCCGATCAGGTTCACGCGGCCGGGGCCGGCCCAGACGCCGGCGGCGGGGCGGCCGAAGGTGCGCTCGAAGGCGGAGGCCGCGCTCTCGGCGACGGCGGTCAGGGAGGCGGGAGCGGTGGTCATCGGTTCTCCTCGGCGATGTCGGCGGCGGTGGTGGCGGGAGTGGCGGCGCCGCCGGGAAGCGAGTCGTCGCTGTGCGCGGCGACCGGCAGGGCCGCGCCGGGGCGCTGTGCGACCCCGGCCTCGAGCACGGCCGCGTCGGCCCGCCCGATCGCCGCGCGCAGGGCCGCGGCGCTCGTCTCGGGAGCGATGTCGCCGATCCAGGCGCCCATCGCGGCCTCGCTCCCCGCGAGGTACTTGAGCTTCGTCTCGGCGCGGCGGGGCGAGGTGATCTGGAGCATCAGGCGCACCTCGTCGCGGCGCTCGTGCACCGGGGCCTGGTGCCAGGCGGCGATGTAGGGCGTCGGGGTGTCGTAGAGGGCGTCGATGCCGCGGAGCAGGCGCTGGTACATCACAGCCAGCTCGTCGCGCTCCTCCGGGGTCGTCGCCGCCAGGTCCGGGACGTGGCGGTGCGGCAGGAGGTGCACCTCGACGGGCCAGCGCGCGGCGAACGGCACGAACGCGGTGAAGTGCTCGCCGCGGAGGAGGACGCGCTCGCCGGCCTGCTCGAAGGCGAGGACGTCGGCGAACATCGACGGCCCGTAGCTGTCGAGCGAGGCGAGCAGGCGGGTCGTGCGCGGCGTGACGTAGGGGTAGGAGTAGATCTGCCCGTGGGGGTGGTGCAGCGTGACGCCGATCGCCTCGCCGCGGTTCTCGAACGGGAAGACCTGCTGCACACCGGGAAGGGCCGAGAGGGCGCCCACGCGGTCGGCCCAGGCCTCGACCACGGTCCGGGCGCGGGAGGCGCTGAGCGTGGCGAACGAGCCCTCGTGCTCGGGGCTGAAGCAGACGACCTCGCAGCGGCCGACGCTGGTCAGCGTCCGGCCGAGCCCGAGAGTGCGCAGGTCCTCCAGGGAGGCGGGCGCGTCCGCGTCCTCGAGGAGCGGGCCGAAGGAGGGGGAGCGGTTCTCGAAGACGGCGACGTCGTACCGGCTGGGCACCTCCGACGGGTTCGTCGGCGACGCCGGGGCGAGCGGATCGAGCTCGGCCGGCGGCAGGAACACGCGGTTCTGGCGCGACGCGGCGATGGAGACCCACTCGCCGGTCAGCACGTCCTGGCGCATCCGCGCGGTGGCGGGGCGGGGGTCGAGGTGGCGTGCGTCGGCGGCGCGCTCCGGGGGGAGGGTCGTGTCGGCGTCGTCGAAGTAGAGGAGCTCGCGGCCGTCGGCCAGCGTGTGCGGGCGCTTGACGACGCCGGCGGAGAGTGTGATCGCTTCGTTCATGGCAGGAGTCAGACTAGGGCCGCATCTTCGAAAAGGAAAGCTCGTTTTCCCTTTGACAAGTCCACCGGCCCGCGGGCACGATGGGCGGATGAGGACGGACGGCGAGCAGGAGTCCACGTCGGCGATCGAGCGCCGGCTGCGGCTGCGTCTGGCCGCCGAGAGCTCGGGCTTCGTCGGGGTCGCCCCGATGGCCGACATGCTCGGGGTCTCGGTCGTCACGGTCCGCTCCGATCTCGCCCTGCTCGCGAGCGAGGGCGTCCTCCAGCGGGTGCGCGGAGGGGCGATCCCGGCGCCGAGGCCCACCGGTGAGCGCTCGCTCGAGGAGGGCCTGAGCGCCGCCTCCGACGAGAAGGCCGCGATCGGCGAGGAGGCCGCCGCCTCCGTCTCCTCCGGGCAGAGCATCGTGCTCGACGTAGGCACCACCCCGCTCGCCATCGCGCACGCGCTCGTGGCGCGGGAGGAGCTGCGCGACGTCACGGTGATCACGAACGGCCTCTCCACGGCGCTGGCGCTCGAGCCGGCCGTCCCGCGCTTCACGGTCGTCGTCACCGGGGGCACTCTGCGGCCGCTGCAGCACTCGCTGGTCGAGCCGCTCGCGTCCGAGCTGCTCGAGCGGATCCGCGCCGACATCGCCTTCATCGGCTGCACCGGCGTGCACCCCGAGGCCGGCGTCACCAACGTCAACCTCCCGGAGGCGACCCTGAAGCGCCGGATGCTGCAGGCGGCGACCCGCCGGGTCGTGGTCGCGGACTCCTCGAAGCTCGGAGTGGTCGACCTCGGCCGGGTCGCCGCTCCCGACGAGTTCGACCGTCTGCTCACGGGGGCGGGGGCCGCCGACGGAGTCGTCGCCGCTCTGGAGGAGGCGGGGCTCGCGGTCACCCGCTGCCGGACGCTCGGCGAGCGCGTCAGTCCGTAGGATCGAGGAATGGCCGACTTCACCCCCGCCCCCGCCACCGGGCGCCAGTTCTCGCTCGACCTCACCGCCGAGGGACGCACCCTGCACGCCGTCGTGACGGAGGTGGCCGCAGCGCTGCGCCACCTCTCGGTCGACGGAGTGGAGATCACCGCCTCCTACCCGGAGAGCACCGTCCCGCCGTTCGGCTCGGGCATCGTCCTGATGCCCTGGCCCAACCGCGTCAAGGACGGGCGCTGGCACCACCGCGGCGAGACGCTCCAGCTCGCGATCACCGAGCCGAAGTACCACAACGCCATCCACGGCCTCCTGGTGAGCACCCCGTACCGCCTCGTCGACCAGGGCCCGTCCTTCGTCGAGCTGGCCGCGCCGGTCGTGCCGCAGGCGGGCTACCCGTTCCACCTCGAGACCTCGGTCCGCTACGAGCTGCAGGCCGACGGGCTGAAGGTCGTCCACCGCGTCGTCAACGTCGGAGCCGACGAGGCGCCCGTCGCCATCGGCACGCACCCCTTCCTCGCCATCGGCGACGTCCCGACCGACGAGCTCGAGATCACCGTCGACGCGGCGGTGCACATCGAGGTCGACGAGCGCCTCAACCCCACCGTGCAGAACCCGGTCGAGGGCACCGAGTGGGACCTCCGCTCCGGCCGCCGCATCGGTGACCTGGAGCTCGACGACGCCTGGGCCGACGTCCGGATGGTCGACGGCGAGAGCGTGCACGGCCTCCGCGCCGCGGACGGCCGCCGCGTGCTCCTCTGGGCCGACGCCTCGCACAACTTCATCCAGGTCTTCATCACCCGGATCTTCCCCGACGGCGACGACGTGAAGACCGCGATCGCCGTGGAGCCGATGACCGCTCCGGCAGAGGCGTTCAACAGCGGGCAGGGCCTGCGCTGGCTCGAGCCGGGCGAGGAGTGGACCGTCGCGTGGGGCATCCGCCACGAGGGGTTCCCCACCGCGTCATGACCTCCCTCGCGGCCGTCGGGCGCGACGACGAGGCCAAGCGCGTCGCCCTCGTCCGGATGAAGCGGCTCGCCACGGGCCTGCTCGTGGTGATGGCCGTCGTCTTCGCCGTGTCGTTCGCCCTGCAGGAGCGCTACCCGTGGCTGCAGTGGGTCCGGGCCGCGAGCGAGGGCGGGATGGTCGGCGCGCTCGCCGACTGGTTCGCCGTGACCGCGCTGTTCCGGCGGCCGCTGGGCCTGCCGATCCCGCACACCGCGATCATCCCGACCAAGAAGGACGAGATCGGCGCGAGCCTCGCGCAGTTCGTCGAGGAGAACTTCCTCCGCGGCGCCATCGTGCGCGAGAAGCTCGACTCCTTCGGGATCGCCCGGCGGGCGGGGCTGTGGCTCGCCGAGCCGGAGAACGCGCACCGGGTCGGCGGCGAGAGCGCCGCGGCCGTCCGCTCGGCGATCGCCCTGCTGGACGACTCCGACGTGCAGCGCGTGATCGAGGCGCTGGCGCGGCGCCACCTCCTCGACCCGCAGTGGGGCCCGCCGCTGGGCTCGCTGGTGGGCAGCGTGGTCGAGGCGGGCCACCACCGGCGCCTCGTGGACACGCTGGTGGAGCAGGCGGAGGCGTGGCTGACCGCGAACCCGCAGAGCTTCACCCGCATGGTCAGCGGCCGCCTGCCGAGCTGGCTGCCCTCCGCGGTCAGCCGAGCGGTGGACGAGCGGCTGTACCGCGAGGCGCTCGTCTTCGTCGCCGCGGTGCGCGAGGACCAGGTGCACCCGTTCCGGATCGCGATCGACGGCTACCTCGCCACGCTGGCGCAGGATCTGGGCACCGACCCCGACCTGATCGCCCGGGTCGAGGAGATCAAGAACCGCGCCTTCGACAGCCCGCGCGTCCGCGAGCTCGCCGGGGACGCCTGGGAGGCGACGAAGGCCTCCCTCCTCGGCGCGATGGACGACCCGTCGAGCCCCCTCCGCGGCAGCATCGAGTCGATCGTGGTCGATCTGGGCCGCCGGCTCTCGACCGACGCCGGTCTCGCGGCGACCGTCGACTCCTGGATCGGATCGGTCGCGGCCAACCTGGTCGACCGCTACCGCACCGACATCGCCAGCATCATCGGCGACACCATCCACCGCTGGGACCCGCGCGAGACGTCCGAGAAGCTCGAGCTGCAGGTCGGGAAGGACCTCCAGTTCATCCGGATCAACGGCACCGTCGTGGGCTCCCTGGCCGGGCTGGTCATCTTCACCGTCGCGCACGCGCTGCTCGGCTCGTGAAGCGGGGCGCCCGGGCCCGCTCCGCAAGCCCTCGTCGGCGTCGGTGGTCGGGCGTACGGTCGCACCATGAGCGATGACAACACCACCGATCCCGATGTCAAGACCGAGGGCGACGTCCTCGGCGCCCGTGCCGACGACGGCAGCGACACCAGCGCCAGCAAGGACCCGTCCGACTGGGTCACCGGCGATGAGCCGATGACCGGCCCGCAACGCAGCTACCTCGACACCCTCGCGCGCGAGGCGGGCGAGACCCTGCCCGCCGACCTCACCAAGGCCCAGGCCTCCGAGCACATCGACCGCCTGCAGTCCTCCACGGGCCGTGGCGACGGCAGCAACGGGCACGACTGATCCCGCCGGGGCGCCCCGGGGCTGAGCATCAGTCCCCGTCGGCGCCCCCGTCCGGGGCGCGCACACCGCGCCCCGGCGTCCCTAGGGTTCCGTCATGGCGATCTCCCGCACCACGCGCAACGCCCTCGACCTCATCGACGCGATCCGGATCCCCGGCCGCATCGATCCCCGTCTGGCCCGGCAGGTGACCCTGTCCCTCCGCCAGCTCCTCGAATCCGGAGCCTTCGGCCCGAGCGAGCGGCTCCTCCGCCGCCGCGCGAGGAGGCTCCGCTCCCGCACCCGCGAAGCGGCCGCGTTCCGGCAGACGCGCTCGGCCGGCTGCACCGTCCACCCCTGAGCCTGCTGAACGGAGCCGCTCCGCTGTGACCGGCGACGGGACAGACACCGTCCGCGCGGTCGTCTAGAGTTCCTGGCATCCGGTCCGCCGGATGCCCGCCGCAGTCTCCCGGCCGGTCGACAACGGAGTCGTCCCGGCGCGGGTCATCCCCCCGTTCGCGCGTCGAACGCTCCGCTGGTTCCAGCACCCCGCTCCCTCCTCGAGAAGGGACTCCCGCGATGACGACTCGCGTCTCGCACACTGCGACGACCGTCCGCCTCGTCCGCTGGTACCGGATCGACTCCGACTGGCTCTCGGAGGTCGTCACCGGCCGCCTGCTCGAGCACCAGGACGGCCGCTGGCGCCTGCTCGTCGGCGAGAAGGTCCGTGACTACCCGGACGAGGTGTGGTCGCTCTGCCACGAGTGACGTCGTCGCGGAGCACTGCGGCCCGGACGAGGCGTCAGAGGTAGAGGTAGTACGTCTTCGCGCAGTCCGTCGAGCAGAACGGGTCACGGCGGCGGGCCGGCCGGACGCGGCACGCCTCGCACAGCCGAGGCCGGCGCAGGAGGACGCGGAGGACGGTCAGCACCTCTGCACGGTAGTGCGGCGACCTGGCTGCGCCCTGGCACTGTCCGGAAAGCGCGACCAGGCGGTCGTGTGGTGGGCCCCGTCGGGCTCGAACCGACGACCCGCGGATTAAAAGTCCGCTGCTCTGCCAACTGAGCTAGAGGCCCGCGCGCTCCAGGGTAGCGGGCCGTCGACGCCCCCCGGAGCAGGTGCGGCCCGGAGCAGGTGCGGCCCGGAGCGCGGACGATCCCGGAGCGGACCGCGTCCTCCGCGCGGGCATACCCGCCCAGCCGCGGGCGTTACCCTCCTCGAACCCCCTACGGAGCGCGAGCGCGAGAGCGTCCGCGCGCACGACCGCGGAAGGCGGCCCCATGACAGACGGCTTCCACAAGCCGACCAAGTTCCCCTCCCACGTCTTCGAGGCGTTCCAGGGAGGAGAGGACCCGGCGCAGATCAGCCGCGTCGCCCACGAGACCGCGATCGCGCTGCTGAGCCGTGTCCGGAACGACCCCGACCCGGTGGTCATCGACCGCCTGGTCGAGTACACCGACCACAACGGCATCGACGCGCTGGCCGAGCTCTGGGCGCGCTCCAGCGCGGCGAGCCTGCCGGGCGCCCTCTGGCGGATCTACCTGCTGCGGCTGGTCATCCGGCAGGACCCGGAGAGCACGAGCTTCCTCTACCAGCGCGGAGTCGAACTGTCCGCCACGATCGACCCGGTGGTCGCCGGAGCCAGCACTCCCACGGGGCCGGCCGAGATCACCGAGCTGGCCGACCGGATCCTCCGCGGCGTCTTCGACGGCGACTTCGCGGTGGCACTGGACCGCGCCGCGGCGTTCTGCCGCGTGAGCGCCTCCGGAGCCGTCTCGGTCGCCGACGACGTGGAGCCGGTGAACCCCGTCCGGGCGAGCGAGCTGACCACCCGCGCCCTGCGCCTCTCGACCACCGCGGCCGAGCTCGTGAGCTGCGCGCGGCTGTGGCGGAGCGACTCCCTGGAGTGACGCGCAACCCGCGTTCACCCACTGCGAACGCCGCTCGCCGCCACCGCGGAGGCCTTTGGTAGACTGGCGGAAGCCGGATCGCAGTAACCCCGGGCTCCACTTATAGCCGCTTCGAGCGGCCTCGCGCCGAGAGGCGTTCCTGCGGTCCGGCCCCTTCTCTGCTCGCATCGCCGCCACGGTGCGCGAGGCGAGGGCCCAGGAGGAGTCGATCCTCGCCCGAGTCCCCATAGACAGGCGCCAGCGGAATGAAGAACAGCAGAGCTCTCCGGATCGGCGCGCGCGTCTGGGCGGGGGCGGGGCTGCTGGTCGTCGCCGCCCTCTACCTCCTCGCCGCCCCGAGCGTCGACGACGCGGAGGGCGCCCAGTTCGCCGCGGGGGTCTCGCTCTCGCAGGGCACGGTGATGCGCGTCCTCGCGGTCCTCGACGTGCTCGCCGGGCTCTGGGTCCTCATCCGCCTGCGCAGCTATCCGGGCATCACCGCTGCGGCGGTGGCCGTGATCTCGCTCTGGCTGGCCCCCCGGCTGGGCGACCCCGCGCTCGTGCCGATCGGCACGTTGGCGCTGGATGTCCGATTCGTGACGCATCCGATCGAGGTGTCGGTCGTCGTTGCAGGCCTGGCCGTGACAGCCTTCTGGATGACGCGGAATCTTTCAGCCCGGGCGCGGGCGAGGCGGGGCTGATGACGGACGACACCACTGCGGAGGCGGCTGTCCTCCTCGAGCGCATCGCCGGGGGAGAGCAGGCCGCGTTCGCCGCGCTCTACGACCAGATGGCCGGCCGGGTCCTCGGCCTGATCATCCGCGTCCTCGTCGACCGCTCCCAGTCCGAGGAGGTGGCCCAGGAGGTCTTCCTCGAGATCTGGCAAACCGCTGGGCGTTTCGCTCCGAATAAAGGAAGCGCGACGACCTGGATCCTCACGATGGCACACCGCAGGGCCATCGACAGGGTCCGCGCGGCTCAAGCCGGCCGTGATCGGGACATGCGCATCGGAATCCGAGACCTCGGACGCGACTACGACCAGGTCTCCGAGCAGGCGGAGGTGTCCCTCGAGCACGAGAAGGTCGCGGCCGCCATGGGCCGCCTGACGGAACTGCAGCGGCAGGCGCTGCAGCTCGCTTACTACGGCGGATACTCGCACAGCGAGATCGCGGGGATCCTGCAGTGCCCCGTGGGAACCGTCAAGACACGCCTGCGTGACGGAATGATCAGACTTCGAGAAGAGATGGGGGTGGCCCTGTGAACGATGTGCGACTCCCCGACGGGATGGAAGACGCGCGCGATCTCGCGGCGGGTCACGCACTGGGCATCCTGACGCCCGAGGAGCAGGAGCGCTACGAGCGCTTCCTCTCCGAGCACCCGGAGGCGCGCGGCGAGGCCGACGCGTTCGCCGAGGTGGCGGAGGCGCTGGTCGCCGACGCACCCGCCGTGGAGCCCTCGCCGGGCTTCAAGGCCGACCTGATGGCGCTCATCGCCACCACTCCGCAGCTGCCGCTGGAGGAGCCCGACGAGGACCACGAGGCGCCCGCCGCGCCCCGTCTGGTCCCCGTCGCCTCCGAGGGCGAGCGGAGCGGTCCGACGGCTCGCCGGGACGGTGGCGGCAGCGCCGCGAACCGCGCCCGGAGCCGCTGGTTCGCCCGCCCCGCGGTCTACCTCTCGGCTGCCGCGGCCGCCGCGGTGATCGTGGTCGGCGGAGTGACCCTTCCGCCGCTGCTCTCGTCCGGCCCCGGCCAGACGCAGCAGCAGACGGCTCTGGAGCAGATCCGCAGCGCCCCCGACGCGCAGGAGACGACCGGCACGGTCGCCACCGGCGAGCAGGCGACGCTGGTCTGGTCGAGCTCGCTCGGCCGCTCCGCCCTCGTGGTGGACGACCTGGCGCCGCTGCCGGAGGACAAGACCTACGAGCTCTGGTACATCGGCTCGTCCGGTCCGGTCGCCGCAGGGACGTTCGACGGGGGAGAGGGCAGCACCGTGGCCCCGCTCGAGGGGAGCCTGACCGAGGGCGGAGTCGTCGCCGTGACGGTCGAGGACGCCGGCGGCTCGCCGACTCCGACCACCGATCCGATACTGGCGATCGACATCGCCTGACGGCCCGAGCACGAGAAGAGCCGCACTCCCATGACGGAGTGCGGCTCTTCTCGTTCCCGGAGGGAACGCGGTGGAACGAGAGCGAGCCGCGACCCCGGAGGGACGCGGCTCGCTCTCGTCTGCGGCTGATCAGCCGAAGCGGCCCGAGACGTAGTCCTCGGTCGCCTGGACGGACGGGCGCGAGAACATCGTCGCGGTGTCGTCGTACTCGATGAGCTTGCCCGGCTTGCCCGTGCCCGCGATGTTGAAGAACGCGGTGCGGTCCGAGACGCGCGAGGCCTGCTGCATGTTGTGGGTCACGATGACGATCGTGTAGTCGTTCTTGAGCTCCTCGATGAGGTCCTCGATCGCGAGGGTCGAGATCGGGTCGAGGGCGGAGCAGGGCTCGTCCATCAGGAGGACGTCGGGGGAGACGGCGATCGCGCGGGCGATGCACAGACGCTGCTGCTGGCCGCCGGAGAGACCGGAGCCCGGCTTGTCGAGGCGGTCCTTCACCTCGTTCCAGAGGTTCGCGCCCTGGAGCGAGCGCTCGACGAGCGCGTCCGCGTCCGACTTCGAGATGCGGCGGTTGTTGAGCTTCACGCCGGCCAGCACGTTGTCCCGGATGGACATCGTCGGGAACGGGTTGGGGCGCTGGAAGACCATGCCCACCTGCCGGCGGACCTGCACCGGGTCGACGCCCGGGCCGTACAGGTTGTTGCCGTCGATCAGGACCTCGCCCTCGACATGCGCGCCGGGGATGACCTCGTGCATGCGGTTGAGCGTGCGGAGGAAGGTCGACTTGCCGCAGCCGGACGGGCCGATGAAGGCGGTGACCGTGCGGGGCTCGATGGCGAGCGAGACGCCCTCCACCGCGAGGAACTGGCTGTAGTAGACGTTGAGGTCGTTGACCTCGATGCGCTTGGACATTGCTTCCTTCGGGGATTCCGGCCGGAGCCGAGTGGTGGGTGTCAGCGGCCGAGCTTGGGGGCGAAGATCTTCGCGATCAGGCGGGCGACCAGGTTCAGCGCCATGACGATCAGGATGAGGGCCAGCGCGCCGGTCCAGGCCCGGTTGAGGAACGCCTCGGCGTCGGGACCCTGGTTCGCGTACTGCGTGTAGACGAAGACCGGGAGGGTCATCATCCGCTCGCTGAAGAGGTCGTAGTTCATCGACGCGGTGAAGCCGGCGACGATGAGCAGCGGGGCGGTCTCGCCGATGACGCGGGCGATCGCGAGGGTGATGCCCGTCGTGATGCCGGCGATGGAGGTCGGCAGCACGATCTTGACGATGGTCAGCCACTTCGGCACGCCGAGGGCGTAGGACGCCTCGCGCAGCTCGTTCGGGACCAGCTTCAGCATCTCCTCCGACGACCGGACGACCACGGGGATCATCAGCACGGCGAGGGCGATCGAGCCGGCGAAGCCCATCCGGACGCCGGGGCCGAGGAGTAGCGCGAAGAGCGCGTAGGCGAACAGGCCCGCGACGATGGAGGGGATGCCCGTCATCACGTCGACGAAGAAGGTGATCGCCCGGGCGAGGTGGCCGCGGCCGTACTCGACGAGGTAGATCGAGGTGAGCAGGCCGATCGGCACCGAGATCAGCGCGGCCATGGCCGTGATCTCGAGCGTGCCGATGATCGCGTGGAGGGCGCCGCCGCCCGCGTCGATGACGTTGCGCATGGACGAGGAGAAGAAGAGCGGATCGAACCGCGCGACTCCGTTGGAGACGACCGTGTAGAGCAGGGAGATCAGCGGGAGCAGCGCGATGATGAACGCGGTCGCGACCAGCGAGGTCACGAGGCGGTCGACAGCCTTGCGGCCGCCCTCGACCAGGCGCGAGACCACGTAGATGGCGACGTCGAAGAGGACGGTGCCCCAGAAGATCGCGCCGACGAGGCTGAAGTCGTTCATCATGCCGGCCGCCTGGAGGATCAGGAAGACGGCGGCGAACACGACCCAGCTGCCGACGAGCAGCATCCAGGGAGTGCCCTTGGGCAGCTTGCCCGCCTGCAGCGAGAAGGGCATCGACGAGGTGGCGGCGGACATCAGTTGGCTCCCGAGAAGGCCTTGCGGCGGTTGACGATGAACCGCGCGACCGAGTTCACGACGAGGGTGATGACGAAGAGGATGAGGCCCGAGGCGACGAGGACGTTCACGCCGACTCCGCTCGCCTCCGGGAACTGCAGCGCGATGTTCGCGGCGATGGTGTTCGAGTTCTGCGAGGTGAGCAGGAGGAAGGAGACGACCGTCGCGGGCGAGAGCACCATCGCGACGGCGAGCGTCTCGCCGAGGGCCCGGCCGAGGCCGAGCATGGCGGCCGAGACGATGCCCGGAGCGCCGAAGGGCAGGACGGCCATGCGGATCATCTCCCAGCGGGTCGCGCCGAGCGCGAGCGCCGCCTCCTCGTGCAGGCGCGGGGCCTGGAGGAAGATCTCGCGGCAGACCGCGGTGATGATCGGGATGACCATGACGGCCAGCACCACCGAGGCGGTGAGGATCGTCTTGCCGGTGCCCGACGCCTGGCCGCCGAAGAGCGGGAACCAGCCGATGTTCACGTTGAGGAAGAGGTAGAAGGGCTGCACCATCGGCGCCAGCACGGTCGCGCCCCAGAGGCCGAAGACCACCGAGGGGACGGCGGCGAGGAGGTCGACCACGTAGCCGAGGGCCATCGCGATGCGGCGCGGCGCGTAGTGCGAGATGAAGAGGGCGATCGCGATCGAGAGCGGCAGGGCGATCACCAGGGCGATCACCGCCGACCAGACCGTGCCGAAGACCAGGGGGCCGACGTAGGCCCAGAAGCTCGTCGCGTCGCCGGGGAGGCTGCCGGCCGGCGCGGTGAACGCGGGGATCGACTGCGCGATGAGGAAGATCGCGACGGCGGCGAGGACGAGGAGGATGAGGGAGCCGGCGGCGACGGTCGAGATCGAGAAGACCCGATCTCCGACACGCACCTTCGCCTTCGGGCGGACGACGGTCTCAGTTGCCATTCCAGGGGACTCTCTTCAGACGAGGGGGTTCGGCGGGGCGCACAGGGAGATGCTAGGGCTCGGAGGGGGCGTCCGGTGGGTCGAGCCCGGCACAGGCGGGGCCCGTCCCGCGGATCGTGCTGCGAGACGGGCCCTGCCGGTGGGACTACTTGATCGACTCGATCGCGGTGGCGACGGTCGAGGCGAGCTCGGAGCTCAGGGGAGCGGAGCCGGCCTGAGCGGCGGCGGCCTCCTGGCCCTCCTCGCTCGCGACGTAGGAGGCGAAGGACTTGACGACCTCGCCCTTGTCGGCGTCCGCGTACTCCTGGCACACGATGAGGTAGCTGACCAGGACCATCGGCCAGGCGTCCGCCTCGGTGCCGGTGCGGTCGATCTTGATCGCGAGGTCGTTGTCCTCGCGGCCCTCGGCGATGGGCGAGGCGGCGACGACCGCCGCGGCTCCGTCGGCCGAGATGGTCGAGAACGCGTCGCCGACCTTCAGCTGCGCCATGTCCATGCCCTGGGCGCCGGACTCGTCGGCGTAGCCGATCGTGTTGGTGCCGTTCTTGACCGCGTCGACGACACCCGAGGTGCCCTTGGCGCCGTCACCGCTCTGGTACGGGAAGGTCTGCGCGGCGGGAGCGTCCCAGACGTCGCTCGCGGTGGCCGCGAGGTAGTCGGTGAAGTTCTGCGTGGTGCCCGAGTCGTCCGAGCGGTGCACGGAGGTGATGTTCGCCGACGGGAGGGTCGCGTCAGGGTTCAGGGCCTTGATCTCCGGGGCGTCCCAGGAGGTGATGGTGCCCTTGAAGATGCCCGCGATGGTGGCCGCGTCGAGCTTGAGCTCGTCGACGCCCTCCACGTTGAAGATGACCGCGATCGGCGAGATGTAGACCGGGAGGTCGATCGCCTTGGTGTCGGGGGCGCAGGCGGCGAAGGTGCCCGCGAGCTCCTCGTCCTTGAGCGCGGAGTCGGAGCCGGCGTAGTCGGCGGCGCCGTCGATGAAGTTGGTGCGGCCGGCGCCGGAGCCCTGCGGGTCGTAGTTGACCGTGACCTCGGGGTTCGCGGTCTGGAATGCGGCGGCCCAGGTGGTCTGCGCGGTGCCCTGAGCGGACGAGCCGATCCCGGTGATGGTGCCGGAGAGCGTGGAGGTGGTGGCGGAGCCGGAGCTGCCGCCTGCGGCCGGTGCCTCGTTGGCAGCGCAGGAGGTCAGCGTGATCGCTGCGACGGCGGCGACGACGGCCGCCTGGCCGAGACGCGAGAATCTCACAAGTATCCCTTTCGGGTAGGAAAGCGTGGAAAACAGAACAGGGCCTGGTGCAGCCCGCGAGCGAGAGTACGGAGGGGTCGTGTCCTGGCACCGACCGCTCGGTGAACGCGCGGTGAACGGGTCCGCCCAGGGGATTGCGGAGCGGAGGGGCGGCGGGGAAGGCGCGGTGCGTCGGGCGCGTCCCGGCTGCGCGACCGGCCCGGTCCGGAGGGATCCGTCGAGCCGGTCGCTCAGCGCGGCCCGGGCGGGTCAGGCCAGCGGCGTGTGCGTCTCGATCGCGACGATGCCGGAGCCGGGGTGACCGGTGGAGAGGTGCACCACGGCGAAGCCCCCGGTCGGGAGCGCTGCCGCCTCGTCGAGGTAGGCGCCGAGAGGAGTCGCCGTGGCGAGGGCGATCTCCCGCAGGATCTCGGGGATCACCGGCCGGTGACTGCAGAGGACGGCGGTGCGGCGGGCGCGGACCCGCTTGCCGACGAGGGCGCGGACGTCGGCGGTGCCCTGCTCGTGCGCCTCCTGGCTGAGGTCGTCGCGCAGCTTGACCGGCTTCCTGACCAGACCGGACAGCGGGGCGATGGTCGACCGGCAGCGCTTGGCGGTGCTCGAGACGAGGCGGCGCGGGCGCCAGGCGGCCACGGCCTGAGCGGCGGCCGCGGCCTCGACCCGGCCGCGCCCGGTGAGGCGGCGGGTGGAGTCGCGGCCGTCCCAGGAGGAGGCGGGCACCGCCTTCGCGTGCCGCAGGACCACGATCGCGAAGGTCTCGAGCGCACCGCGTGCGGCGATCCGGGCGAACTCGTCGACGATCGTCACGTCGTGCGGATAGGTCAGGTAGCTCCGGGCCCGCTTGAGCGTCACCCACTCGAGCGCCTCGACCTCGTCGTTCGGGAGGAAGTCGGACGCCAGGACGGCCTTCTCGGTCACCTGCGCCGCCCAGTAGTAGACGGCCTTCGGGCGCCCGCTCGGCAGCGTGTACTCGGTGCACCCCAGCGGCACCCCGAGCGCCACCGAGAGCCCGGTCTCCTCGCGGATCTCGCGGACCGCGGTCTCCGGGAGGGACTCGCCCGCGTCGACCTTGCCCTTGGGCAGGCTGACGTCCCGGCGGTGCGGCCGGTGGATCACGAGGATGTGCGGGCGGCCCTCGATGATCCGCCAGCACACCGCTCCTGCTGCGTAGACGGTGCCCGTCACGGGCGTCAGCGGCTGGAGGCCCGGTTGGCGGACCGTGTCGCCGCGCGCTTGCGATGGGTGATGTGCTGCATCAGCTGGTTCTGCAGGTCGGCGAGCGGAGCGCCCTCCTCGTCGAGGTGGTGCCGCGTCCAGTCGCCGTCCGGGCCGAGCCACCAGGAGGCGGTCCGCTCGTCCATCGCCCGCTCGAACATGTCGTCGATCTCGCTGAGGTGCGCCGGCTCGACGATCCGCACCAGAGCCTCGACGCGGCGGTCGAGGTTGCGGTGCATCATGTCGGCGCTGCCGATGAAGACGTCCGGCTCGCCGCCGTTGACGAAGCTGAAGATGCGGGAGTGCTCGAGGTAGCGGCCGAGGATCGAGCGCACGCGGATGGTCTCGGAGAGCCCCTCCTGGCCGGGCTTCAGCCCGCAGATGCCGCGCACCCACACGTCGACCGGCACGCCGGCCTGGCTGGCGCGGTAGAGCGCGTCGATCACGGACTCGTCGACGATCGAGTTGACCTTGATCCGGATGCCCGAGGGGTGCCCCGCGCGGGCGTTCTCGGTCTCGGCGGCGATCCGCTTGAGCAGGCCCTTCCGCAGGTGGCGCGGCGCGACGAGCAGGCGCTTGAACTTCTTCTCGATCGCGTAGCCCGAGAGCTCGTTGAACAGACGCGTGAGGTCCTTGCCGACCTCGGGGTCGGCCGTCAGGAGTCCGAGGTCCTCGTAGATGCGCGAGGTCTTCGGGTTGTAGTTGCCGGTGCCGATGTGGGAGTAGTGGCGGAGCACTCCGCCCTTCTCCTGGCGGATGACGAGCGCGAGCTTGCAGTGGGTCTTCAGCCCGACGAGCCCGTAGACCACGTGCACGCCCGCCTTCTCGAGCTTGCGCGCCCACGAGATGTTCGCCTGCTCGTCGAAGCGCGCCTTGATCTCGACCAGGGCGAGCACCTGCTTCCCCGACTCGGCCGCGTCGATGAGCGCCTCGACGATGGGGGAGTCGCCGGAGGTGCGGTAGAGCGTCTGCTTGATCGCGAGCACGTCCGGATCGGCCGCCGCCTGCTCGAGGAACGACTGCACGCTCGTCGCGAAGGACTCGTAGGGGTGGTGCAGGAGCACGTCGCCGCGGGAGACCGCCTTGAAGACGTCCTGCCGCTGGTTGGGCTCGCTGGGCGAGAGCTGCACCGCCGTCGTCGGGACGTGGTTGGGGTACTTCAGGTCCGGGCGGTCGATCTTCTGCAGGCTGAAGAGCCCGCTGAGGTCGAGCGGGGCCGGGAGCTTGTAGACCTCCTGCGTCGTGATGTCGAGCTCGCGGACCAGCAGGCCCAGCGTCTCGTCGTCCATGTCGTCGGTGACCTCGAGGCGGATGGGCGGGCCGAACCGGCGGCGCAGCAGCTCCTTCTCGAGGGCCTTGATCAGGTTCTCGGTCTCGTCCTCGTCGACCTCGACGTCCTCGTTGCGCGTCACCCGGAACACGTGGTGGTCGAGGATCTCCATGCCGGGGAACAGGTCGTCCAGCTGGTTGGCGATCAGGTCCTCGAGCGAGATGAACCGCATCGGCTCGCCCGGCGCCGCGACGCCGGCGATCCGCACGAAGCGGGGGAGCATCTGCGGCACCTTGAGGCGCGCGAACTCGACCTTCTGCGTCTTCGGGTTCCGCACCCGCACCGAGAGGTTGAGCGAGAGGCCGGAGATGTAGGGGAACGGGTGCGCCGGGTCGACCGCGAGCGGCATCAGCACCGGGAACACCTGGGCCGAGAAGTAGTCGTCCAGCACAGTGCGCTCGGCGTCGCTCAGCTCGTCCCAGCGGACGAGGTCGATGCCGCCGTCGCGCAGGGCGGGCTCGACGAGCTCCTTGAACGCTCGGGAGTGGCGCTGCTGCAGCAGGTGCGCCTTCTCCGAGATGTCGGTCAGCACGTCGACCGGCACGCGCCCGATGTTCGTCGGCAGGGCGAGCCCCGTGAGGATGCGGCGCTTGAGGCCGGCGACCCGGACCATGAAGAACTCGTCGAGGTTGGACGAGAAGATCGCGAGGAAGTTCGCCCGCTCGAGCGCCGGAACCAGCGGATCCTCCGCGAGCTCGAGCACGCGCTGGTTGAACGCCAGCCAGCTCAGCTCCCGGTCGAGGTAGCGGTTGTCGGGGAGGAGCGGGTCCGAGTGCTCCTCCTCGTCGTCGAAGTCGTCGTCGAGGTCATCGCTGAGACCGTCTTCGAGAAGCAGGTTGTCGCCGTCCATGCGACCATCCTGGCACCGCGTCCGTCCGCTCCGCGCCGCCGCTCGTGAATGCCGGATGAACGGGGCCGGGGGAGGCCCTGTGGAGGAGTGCCGGTTCAGCGCAGCGGCGCGGCCCGCTGCAGGTACTGCACGTCGACGGAGGCGTCCGTGAACCCGAGCGAGCGGTAGAGCGCCACCGCCGACCGGTTCTCGGCCTCGACGTAGAGGTCGGCCGCGGTGCAGCCGCGCTCGAGCATCCGCGCGAGCCCGGCGTTCAGCAGGGTGCGGCCGAGTCCCCGTCCGGCCGCCTCGGGGGCGACCCCGAGGACGTAGATCTCGCCGGTCGTCGATCCGGGCTCGATCTTGAGCCAGTCGTATCCGAGGAGCGTTCCGTCGACGTCGCGGAGCAGGAGGAAGTCGCCCTCGTCGAACCACGGCTCGGCGCGGCGGGCCGCCAGGTCCTCCTCCGTCATCCGCCCCTGCTCGGGGTGCGCGGCGAAGACCCGCGCGTTCAGGGCGATCCACTCGGCCGGAGCGAGGTCGCGGGCGTCCGAGAGGACGACGCCCTCGGGGATGCGGACCTCGGGGGCGGCGAGCGGCTCGAGCTCGAGGTGCAGGAGGGTGCGCACCGGGGCGAAGCCGTGGGAGGCCGCGAGGGCCCGGGCGGCGGGGTGGTCGCCGTGCGCCCAGGCGAGCAGGCCCGTCCGGCCGCTCGCGAGGACCTGCTCCAGGGTCGCGGTGCCGAAGCCGACCCCGCGCCACTCCGGATCGACGACGAACTCCAGCTCGCCCTGCCCGAGGATCGCCGCCGCCACGACCACGTCGGCGCGCAGCCCCACGAGGAGGGTGCGCGAGCCGGCCCGGGCGTCGACGAGGGTCTGATCGCTTAAGGGGGGCTGGTGGTCGAACCAGGCGGCGCGCCCGATCAGGTGCTCGAGGCCGGCCGCCACCGCGGGATCGGCCAGGTCCTCAACGGACAGGTTGAGCGACTCGCTCATTGTCCTCTTCGTACACGTTGAAGCGGTATCCGACGTTGCGGACCGTGCCGATCAGCGACTCCAGGTCGCCGAGCTTCGCGCGGAGGCGCCGCACGTGCACGTCGACCGTGCGGGTGCCGCCGAAGTAGTCGTAGCCCCACACCTCGCTCAGCAGCTGCTCGCGGGTGAAGACGCGCGAGGGGTGCGTGGCGAAGAAGCGGAGGAGCTCGAACTCCTTGAAGGTGAGGTCGAGCGGGCGCCCGTGCACCTTGGCGGAGTAGCTGGCCTCGTCGATCACGACGCCCGAGGCCTGGATGCGCGAGGTCGACTGCTCCTGCGCCAGCCGGCCGATCACCAGGCGGATGCGGGCGTCGACCTCGGCGGGGCCGGCCGAGTCGAGGATGACGTCGTTGACGCCCCAGTCGGCCGAGACGGCCGTGAGCCCGCCCTCCGTGAGGATCAGGATGAGGGGGACGTTGATGCCCGTGGTCGTGAGGATCTTGCAGAGCGACTTGGCGCTGGCGAGGTCCTGCCGCGCATCGACCAGGATCAGATCGCAGCTCGGGGCGTTCACGAGCTGGGCGGGCTCCGCGGGGATCTGCCGGGTCCGGTGGCTGAGGAGCCCCAGTGCGGGGAGCACCTCGGCGCCTCCCGCCGAGGTCAGTATCAACAACTGCGCCACGGATCCTCCAGAACTGGTCTGCCCGCAATACTAGCGGCGGGCCGGGAGGGGCGTCCGCCTGGGGCACAATTGTCGGATGGGCAGGGATCGGGTGGGCATCGGAGTCGTCTGGGCGCTCGCACTCGCGGGCTCCGTGCTGACTCTGGCGATCGCCGCTCCGGAGTCCCGGCAGCTCTGGCTCGCGCTGACGTTCGGCGGATGCGTGCTCGCGACCTTCGCGGTGCAGCTCGCCGTGGCCCGCGCCGAGGGGTACCTCCTCCGCGCGATGACGAGCATCGTCGGGGCGATGGCCGTGGTCGCGGTCGCGAGCGGGATCGCCCTCCTCCTCCCCGCCTGAGCGGTCGCGCCCTCCCGTCCCGAGCGCCCGGATCCGCACCGCCTGAGCGGCCGCGTCCGCCCCGCCCCTGCGTCGGAGGCGGCGGGTAGGATGAGCGCATGCTTCTCGCCCTGGAACTCTTCTACCTCGGTCTGCTCGGGCTCGCCTCCCTCGCCATCGCGTGGGTCTCCGGCGTGGTCGTCTACAAGCTCTACCGCGGCCAGCGCTAGCCGCCGCCGGAGCCCGAGTGATCTCGCTTCCGTCGGGCCTGCCGCCCGAGCTCGTCCCCCTGTCCTGGCTTCTCGGCGTCTGGGAGGGCTCGGGCGTCATCGACTACACGATCGGCGACGACTCCGTCCAGGCCGAGTTCGGCCATCGCATCAGCTTCAGCTACGACGGCCTCCCGTACCTCAACTACAACTCCTACACGTGGCTGATCGAGGAGGGCGCCGAGGAGGCGCCCCGGCCGCTGGTCACCGAGACGGGCTACTGGCGCCTCAGCCGCGCTCTGACCGACTCCGACGCCGGCCCGGGAATGCTGCCCGGCCGCGGCGCACCCGCCTTCCCCGACGCGGAGTCCGTCGAGACGCTGCGCAACGCCGCCGGCGGGTTCGACATCGAGGTCTCGCTCGTGCACCCGGACGGGGTCAGCGAGCTCTACCTCGGTCAGGTCAAGGGGCCGCGGATCGACCTCGCGACCGACGCGGTGATGCGCACCGCCGCGGCGAAGGACTACGCCGCCGCCACGCGCCTCTACGGCCTGGTCGACGACCACCTGCTGTGGGCGTGGGACATCGCCGCGCTCGGCCAGGGCCTGCGGACCCACTCCTCCGGACGGCTCGCCCGTGTCGACTGACGCGCTCTCCCCGCTCCTGGCCGCCCCGGGCGCGGTCGCGACGACGAGCGCCGCCGAGCCCGGCGTCGCCGCCCACTACGGCGAGCCCTTCCGCGAGCAGCGCGCTCTCGCCGCGGGCACCGCGCTCGTCGACCTCTCCGGCCGCGGCGTCGTGACCGTCACGGGGCCGGACCGTCTCACCTGGATCGACTCGCTCACCAGCCAGGCCGTCTCGCGCCTCGCTCCCGGCGCGTCCGCCGAGACGCTCCTGCTCGACCCGACCGGCCGGATCGAGCACGTCATCCGCCTCGTCGACGACGGCGAGACCGCCTGGCTCCTGCTCGACCGCGACGAGACGGCCGGCCTGGCCGCCTGGCTCGACCGGATGCGCTTCATGCTCCGCGTCGAGGTCGCCGACCGCACCGACGACTTCGCGACCCTCGCCGCCCTCGGCGACGGGCCGGCCCTGACGCTCGCTCTGTCCCTGGCCGAGGAGCCCGTCGTCTGGAGCGACCCGTGGTCGCAGGTCCAGCCGGGCGGCTGGCAGTACGCGCTGACCACAGAGCACCCCGGGGCCTCCTGGGAGCTCCGCGAGGTCCTGGTCCCGCGAGCGGCCCTCGAGGCCCTCGCGGAGACGGCCGTCGGGGTGGGAGTGGCCCTCGCCGGGGTCGACGCCCTCGAGGCGCTGCGCATCGCCGCCTGGCGCCCGCGCCACGCGACCGAGGTCGACGAGCGGTCCATCCCGCACGAGCTCGACCTCCTCCGCTCGAGCGTGCACCTCGCCAAGGGCTGCTACCGGGGCCAGGAGACGGTGGCGAAGGTGCACAACCTCGGCCACCCGCCGCGGCGCCTGGTCCTGCTGCAGCTCGACGGCTCCGACTCGGTCCTCCCCGCCCACGGCGACGTCGTCACGGCGCTCAAGGGCGGCGAGCCGGTCGAGGTCGGCACGGTCACCTCCAGCGCCTGGCACTACGAGGACGGACCGGTCGCCCTCGCGGTCGTCAAGCGGAGCGTCCCGGTGGACCTCGAGCTGACCGTGCTGGCCGGCGACTCGCGCGTGGCCGCGGCCCAGGAGGTCGTGGTCCCGCCCGGAGCCGGAGCGGAGGCGGGAGTGCCCCGCCTGCCCCGCCTCGGGGCGACGACCAGGTAGGCCACGCCGTGGTGGCCGCACGTCCCGCCGAGCGGGGCCGGGCGGCCGAGCGGCTGCGCGGTCTCGTCCGGATCCCCGAGCTGAGTCCCGCGCGCGCCCTCGCCCGCGCGGGGGCGTCGCTCCCCGCCGTGCTGCAGATCGTGCTCGCGGCGACCCTCGCCTACTCCGTCGCGCACTTCCTCCTCGGGCACCCCGCGCCGGTGCTGGCGCTGACGGCCACGATCTCGAGCCTCGGCATCGCGCGCGACACCCGCCCCAAGCAGGTGGCCGAGACAGCGACGGGGATGCTCATCGGCATCACGGCCAGCGAGGTCCTGCTCCTGCTGTGGGGGAGCGGCGTCTGGCAGCTCGCCGTCGTCCTCGCGATCGTCTTCACGCTCGGCCGGGCCCTCTCGCCCTCGCCGGGGTTCGCCGTGGCCGCCGGGACCCAGGCGATGCTGGTGATGGTCCTCCCTGCGCCGGACGGAGGCGTCTTCACCCGGAGCGTCGACGGCCTGATCGGCGGGCTCGCGGCGCTGCTCTGCACGGCGATCGTGCCCCGCCCGCCGCTGCGCACGGCGCGGGCCGAGGCGCATCGGCTCCTCACCGCGCTCAGCCGGACCGTGGAGGAGCTGGCCGAGGCGCTCCGCCGGGGCGACTCCTCGGCGTCCACCGCAGCCCTCGAGCGGATCCGCGGGACGCAGCCGGTCATCGACGGCTGGACCGCGGCGCTCGACTCCGCGACCGGCGTCGCCCGGATCTCGCCGTTCGTCCGTCGGCACCGCGGCGAGCTCTCCCGCCAGGCCGTGATGCTGTCCGCGCTGGACCTCGCGACCCGGAATCTGCGCATCGTCGCGCGCCGCACCGACTTCCTCGTCGGGGACGGCGCCCCGCGGCCGGCGCTCGCCGGAGCGGTCGCCGCCCTCGGCCCGGGCATCGCGCTGCTCGGCCGCGCGGTCGCCGATCCGTCGGTGCTCGCCCTGGCGCGTCAGGACCTCGTGCTGCTCGCGACCACGCTCGACCCCCAGCTGCTGGTCCCGGAGGCGCGCCTCGCCGAGAAGACGGTGCTCGTCCTGCTCCGCCCGCTCGTCGTCGACCTGCTCACGGCGACAGGCGCCGCTCCCGCCGAGGCGCGGGCCGCCCTGCCCCCGCTCGCCTAGGGCTCAGGAGGTCCGATGCTCAGGCCCGGCGCTCAGCAGGAGGGGGCGACCGCCTCCCACGCGACCGTCACCTCGCCCAGGCGCCAGCGCCGCGGCCCGCCGAGGACCGGCCACTCCGGCCGGAGGTCCCGGACCGTCGCGATCCACCGCTGACCCGGACCGTAGACGGCGAGAGGGGCGTTCAGCGTCCACGCCCGCTCGAGGGCGGAGAGGAAGGCGTGCACGCCCTCGCCGGGCACGTTGCGGTGGATGAGGGCCTTCGGCAGGCGCTCGGCCGCCGTCATCGGCGAGGGGATCGTCGCGAGCCGGAGCGAGAGGGTCAGCGAGCGCGGGCCCTCCCGGCCGACCTCGACCCAGGTGCAGATGCGGCCGATCTCGTCGCAGGTGCCCTCGACCAGGACGCCGTCGGGCTGCAGGCGGTCCGTCATCGTCGCCCAGGCTGACTGCACCGCGTCCTCGTCGTACTGGCGGAGCACGTTGAAGGCGCGGATGACGCCCGCCCGCCGCCCCGCGGGCAGGGGAACCTCGAAGCCGCCGCGCTCGAAGCGCACGCGCGCGTCCGCGGGGAACGGCGTGCCGCCCTCCCTCACCCGGGCGAGCTGGCGTCGAGCGGTGTCGACCCGGGCGGGCTCGATCTCGAGGCCGAGCACCTCGACGTCGGGCGCGGCCCGGACGAGCCGGCGGTGCAGCTCGAGCGTGGTGACCGCGCTCGCCCCGAAGCCGAGATCGACGACGAGCGGGGAGGCGGTGCTGCGCAGGACGGGCAGCTCGGCGAGCCGGCGGTCGACCCGGCGGAGGCGGTTCGTGCCCGTCGTTCCGCGGGTGACGGCTCCGATTGGCATGCTCTCCAGCGTATCCGCGGGCGAGGGGGCCGCCTCTAAGCTGGACGCATGTCCGAGACCTACACCCTCATCCTCGTGCGCCACGGCAACAGCGAGTGGAACCAGAAGAACCTCTTCACCGGCTGGGTCGACGTGCGCCTGACCGAGCAGGGAGTCGCGGAGGCCACCCGCGCCGGCGAGCTGCTGACCGAGGCGGGCCTGCACCCCGACATCGTCTACACGTCGCGCCAGACCCGTGCGATCCAGACCGCCAACATCGCCCTCGAGGTCGCCGACCGCCTGTGGATCGACGTCAAGCGCTCCTGGCGCCTCAACGAGCGCCACTACGGCGCCCTGCAGGGCAAGGACAAGGCGCAGACCCTCGCAGAGTACGGCCCCGAGCAGTTCCAGACCTGGCGCCGCTCCTTCGACGTGCCGCCGCCCCCGCTCGACGACGACGACCAGTACTCGCAGGCGCACGACGAGCGCTACGCCGACCTCGGCGACGCCCTGCCCCGCACCGAGTCGCTGAAGCTCGTGATCGAGCGGATGCTCCCGTACTGGGAGTCCGACATCAAGCCGGACCTCGCCTCGGGCAAGACCGTCATGATCACCGCGCACGGCAACTCCCTCCGCGCGCTGGTGAAGACGCTCGACGGCATCTCGGACTCGGACATCGCGGAGCTCAACATCCCGACCGGGATCCCGCTCGTCTACGAGCTGAACGAGGACTTCGAGCCGATCGGGGAGGCGCGCTACCTCGACCCCGAGGCCGCGGCCGCCGGTGCCGCCGCCGTCGCCGCCCAGGGCGCCAAGAAGTAGCACCGCCCCGCACGCGTGAACGGCCCGCCCGAGTCCTCGACTCCGGCGGGCCGTTCACGTAGCCCCGGAGGCGGAGCGCACGGACACGTCCGGCCCGCAGGAGACGATCGTTCCTGCGGGCCGGACGGCGAGACGGGCCGGAGCCCGAGGTGTCGACTAGGAGTAGTCGCCCGAGATCAGGTACTGGACCTTCTTGGCGATCGACACGGCGTGGTCGGCGAAGCGCTCGTGGTAGCGGCTGGCGAGGGTCGCGTCGACGGTGTCGGCGGCCTGGCCCTTCCACGCCTCGCTGAGCACCTTGTCGAAGACGCTGACGTGCAGCTCGTCGATCTTGTCGTCCTCGTCGCGGATCTCCTCGGCGATGCGCGGGTCCTGCGAGCGGAGCAGGTCGGTCAGCTTGTGCGCGACGACCACGTCGAGGCGGCCCATCTCGACGAACGTCGGACGCAGGCTCTTGGGGACCACCTTGTCGGGGAAGCGATAGCGCGAGAGCTGGGCGATGTGCTCGGCGATGTCGCCCATCCGCTCGAGCGACGCGCTGATGCGCAGCGCCGAGACGACGATCCGCAGGTCGCGGGCGACCGGGTTCTGCCGGGCGAGGATGTCGATCGCGAGCTCGTCGAGGCTGATGGCCAGCTCGTCGATGCGCGCGTCGCTCGCGATGACCTCCTCCGCGAGGGTGACGTCGGAGTGGTTGAACGCCTGGGTCGCCTTCTCGATGGCGATCTCGACGAGTCCGGAGATCTCGACGAGTCGTTCCTGGACCTCGGCCAGCTCCTGCTGGAAAACTTCGCGCATCTGTGTTCGACCCTCTCTACGGCGCGCGCGGACGACGGCGCCGGATCTGCGGCGAGCACCTCGCACGCCGCTGCGACTGCACTCCGTGGGCGCAGGCGCAGTCATGATGACCACGGCAGGTTAACGGACGGTGCCGGGCGTTTGAACAGTACTCGACCCCCGGAGGATCGACGGGCGTCCGGTAGGGGGACGCCCGGTGGATGGTTAGCCTGGGTCCGTGGATTCGGGCTTGATCGTGGTTCTGTCGCTCGTTCTCGGTGTCGCGATCGGGATCCTACTGACGACCGTGCTCACGCTCGCCGCCCGCCAGGGCCGCATCGCGCAGGACGTGATCTCGGTCGGGCTCCCCGAGGGGATCGAGGCGATCATCGACGCCGTCGGCTCGCCCGCCTTCGTGACCGACCCGTCGCACAACGTGCTGAAGGCGTCCACCCGCGCCGTCGCGCTCGGCCTGGTCTCGCAGGACACGCTGCTCCACCCCGACCTCGCCGCCATCGTCGACCGCGTCCGCCGCTTCGGCGACGACATCGTCCAGGACCTCGAGCTCGCGACCAGCCCGCTCTCCGACGCCGCCGTGACGCTCGTCGTCCACGCGACCCGCCTCGGCTCCCGCTACGTCCTCGTCATCGCCGAGGACCACACCGAGGCGCGCCGGCTCGAGGCCGTCCGCCGGGACTTCGTCGCCAACATCTCCCACGAGCTGAAGACCCCGATCGGCGCAGTCGGCCTGCTCGCCGAGGCCCTCGACTCCGCCGCCGACGACCCCCAGCAGGTGCGCCGCTTCGCGCACCGGCTGACCCAGGAGTCGCACCGCCTCGCGAAGATCACCCGCGAGATCATCGAGCTCTCCCGCCTCCAGGCCGCCGACGTCGCCGGCTCCGCCGAGATCATCCGCGTCGACGACGTCGTCACGGCGGCGCTCGAGACCACCCACGTCATGGCGGAGTCGCACGACGTCACCCTGGTCAAGGGCGGGATGAAGAAGGCCTACGTCGTGGGGCAGGAGAAGATGCTCGTCTCGGCGCTGCACAACCTCCTCGCCAACGCCATCCAGTACTCGCCCGCCGGCTCCCGCGTGGGCATCGGCGTCCGCTCCACCGGCGGCGTCGTCGAGATCGCCGTCACCGACCAGGGCATCGGCATCCCGGAGGAGGACCTCGACCGGGTGTTCGAGCGCTTCTACCGCGTCGACCAGGCCCGCTCCCGCCACACCGGCGGCACCGGCCTCGGCCTCAGCATCGTCAAGCACGCCGTGCAGAACCACGGCGGCGACGTCCGCGTCTGGTCCAAGCCCGGCCGCGGCTCCACCTTCACCATCCGGCTCCCCGAAGCCGACCCCGCCCGGACGCCCTTCGCGGCGACCGCCCCGATAGGAGAACACGCGTGACCAGCATCCTGCTCGTCGAGGACGAGAGCGCCCTCAGCGAGCCCCTCAGCTACCTGCTCGAACGCGAGGGCTACGACGTCTCCGTCGCCGAGGACGGCAACCGCGCCGTCGCCGCCTTCGACGAGGGCGACTACGACCTGATCCTCCTCGACCTCATGCTGCCCGGCATGCCCGGCACCGAGGTCTGCCGCGAGATCCGCACCCGCTCCTCCGTCCCGATCATCATGGTCACCGCCAAGGACTCCGAAGTGGACATCGTCGTCGGCCTGGAGCTCGGCGCCGACGACTACGTCACCAAGCCCTACTCCACCCGCGAACTGCTCGCCCGCATCCGCGCCGTCCTCCGACGCCGCACCGAGGAGCCCGGCGAGGAGCGGATCGTCGTCGCCGGCCCCGTCCGCATGGACATCGAACGCCACACGGTCGAAGTCGACGGCGTCGAGACCCCGATGCCCCTCAAGGAGTTCGAGCTCCTCGAGATGCTCCTCCGCAACGCGGGCCGCGTCCTCACCCGCGGCCAGCTCATCGACCGCGTCTGGGGGAGCGACTACTTCGGCGACACGAAGACCCTCGACGTCCACGTCAAGCGCATCCGCTCGAAGATCGAGAAGACGCCGAAGGAGCCGGTGCTCCTGGTTACTGTCCGCGGCCTCGGCTACCGCTTCGACGCTTGATCGCGGGCCCTGGCGGGGCGATCTGCGGCGTTGTCGTCGGTTGCGATACCGCTGGTATCGCGCCCTCCTCCGCCTTGCAGCTCACCCCGCCAGGACCCGCGATCAACCCTGTACTGGAGGGGTGGGGGACGAGGCCGTCGCTGCGCGACGAGCCGGGCGGGGGCGTCGCTCAGGGCGTGGTGCTCGAGTGGTCGGCGGAGTCGGTGTATCGAGACGCGCGGGGACGACGAAGGGCCGCCCACCGGGGTGGACGGCCCTCGAGGGCGGAGGGGGCTACTCCGCGGTGGGAGCGTCGACGCCGGGCTCGGCGGTGGGAGTGGGGAGCGCGGTCCGGGCGGGGTCGGCCGTCGGGGTGACGGTCGGCGTCGCGGAGGGAGCGGGGGTCAGCGTCGAGTAGGCCTCGAGGGCGTTCGTCAGGACGGGGACGAGGAGCTCCTTGCCCTGCTCGGAGCCGTACTGGAAGTAGACGGGGAGCAGGCCGCCGGGGATCGTGTCGATGTCGTCCATCTGGACGGCCTCGGTGCTGTCGGGGCGGACCTCGGTGCGGCCGGGGACGGCGTCGACGGTGTCGCTGGTGCGGCCCGCGGAGCCCTCGTACTGCACCTCGACGCTCAGCGCCTCATCGGTGGAGTTCACGAGCGTCACGATCAGGGTGCCGGCCTCGCCGTCGTCCGAGACGATCATCGCGTTGCGGATGGCGAGATCGCCGATCGTCGCGCCGACTCCGTCGCTCGGGTCGTAGATCTTGCGCGTCGCCTGCGGGGCGACGAGGTTGCAGCCGGCGGTAGCGAGGGCGACGCCGACCGCGAGAACGACGGATGCAGCGATACGCGCCTTCACAGGAACCTCCAGATCGTCGGCCCCGCTCGCCCCGGACAGGGCGACTTCACTGTGCACGAGCCGACACCAGGCTAGCGTAGCGAGCACCGCGGCTCCGCCCGTCCGGACTCCCGTCCCGCTCGGCGCGCATGGTAATCTGTCCGCCGCTGAAAGGACGTCGCATGCAGTTCGAGGTCGGAGAGACGGTCGTCTACCCCCATCACGGAGCCGCCACGATCGCCGAGGTGAAGACCCGGACGATCAAGGGCCAGGAGAAGACGTACCTGAAGCTCCGCGTCGCGCAGGGCGACCTCGTCATCGAGGTGCCCGCCGACAACGTCGACCTGGTCGGCGTCCGCGACGTGATCGGCCGCGAGGGCGTCGAGCGCGTGTTCGAGGTCCTGCGCGCCGAGGTCGTCGAGGAGCCGACCAACTGGTCGCGCCGCTACAAGGCCAACCTCGAGAAGCTCGGGTCCGGAGACGTCGTCAAGGTCTCCGAGGTCGTCCGCGACCTCACCCGCCGCGACCGCGACCGCGGCCTCTCGGCGGGGGAGAAGAGCATGCTCGCCAAGGCCCGCCAGATCCTCGTCTCCGAGCTCGCCCTGGCCGAGAAGACCGACGAGGACGCCGCCTCCGTGCTCCTCGACGAGGTCCTCGCATCCTGAACGGTCCGGCCGGCGCGCCGACCGCGGCCGTCGTCGTCGTCGCCGCCGGCAGCGGCACGAGGCTCGGCCGCGAGCGCCCCAAGGCCTACGTCGACTGCGCGGGGAGGACGATCCTCGAGCGCAGCCTGCGCACGGTGCTGCTGCTTGCGGAGCCGGTCCAGATCATCGTCGTGGCTCCCGCCGCCCTCCTCGAGGAGACGGCCGCTCTGACGCACGCCGCCGGAGCCCCGGACGGCTCCGTCAGCGTCGTCGCCGGAGGCGCCAGCCGCCAGGAGTCGGTCGCTCGAGGGCTCCGGGCGCTCGGTCCGGCCATCGAGACGGTGCTCGTGCACGACGCCGCCCGCGCCCTCACGCCCGTCGACCAGTTCGAGCGGGTGATCGCGGCGGTCCGGGAGACGGGCGGCGGAGTGATCCCGGGTCTGCCGGTTACCGACACGATCAAGCGCATCCGCGCCGACGGCGGGATCCTCGGCACGGTGGACCGCTCCGAGCTCGCCGCG
Source organism: Rathayibacter sp. AY1B7 (assembly GCF_002932735.1). Taxonomy (NCBI): domain Bacteria; kingdom Bacillati; phylum Actinomycetota; class Actinomycetes; order Micrococcales; family Microbacteriaceae; genus Rathayibacter; species Rathayibacter sp. AY1B7. The sequence goes on along the minus strand of NZ_PSWK01000020.1, from coordinate 20,077 downwards.
GTGCAGACGCCGCAGGGCTTCCCGCGCGCGCTCCTCGACGAGGCCTACGCCTCGGCGGAGGAGGACTTCACCGATGACGCGGCGCTCCTCGCCTCGCGCGGCAGTCCCTCGATCGTCGTCGCCGGCGACCCGCTCGCCTTCAAGATCACCACCCCCTGGGACCTGGCCCGCGCCGAGCAGGTGCTCGCACCGCCGCCCGTCGTCGTCGTGCCGCGCGTCGGCATCGGCACGGACGTGCACGCGTTCGACGACGCGTCGCCGCTCTGGCTCGCCGGGCTGCACTGGCCGGGGGAGCGGGGCCTGTCCGGGCACAGCGACGGCGACCCGGTCGCCCACGCGATCTGCGACGCGCTCCTGGCGGCGGCGGGTCTCGGCGATATCGGCTCCCGCTTCGGCACGGCCGACCCGCGCTTCGCGGACGCCCACGGCGAGGTCTTCCTCCGCGCGACCCGCGAGCTGGTGGAGGCCGCCGGCTTCGCCATCGGCAACGTCTCGGTGCAGCTCATCGGCAACCGCCCGAAGTTCTCGCCGCGGCGCGAGGAGGCGCAGAGGCTGCTCTCGGAGCTGCTCGGCGCACCGGTCAGCGTCGCCGCCACCACCTCGGACGCGCTGGGGTTCACCGGCCGGGGCGAGGGGGTCGCCGCGACCGCGACGGCACTCGTCCTCCCCACCCCCGCTGTCGCCCGGTAGTCCCCGGGCGGAGCCGCCGACCCGGCCGGGAGCGGTCCGCCCGGTAAACTCGCCCGCGTGACTCTGCGACTGCATGACTCGAAGGCCCAGGCCCTCGTCGATTTCGTCCCCCTCCGCGAGAACGAGGTCGGGATGTACGTCTGCGGACCCACCGTGCAGTCCTCGCCCCACATCGGGCACCTGCGCTCCGCCCTCGCCTACGACCAGCTGCGCCGCTGGCTGGCGTACCGCGGCTTCCAGGTCACCCTGGTGCGCAACGTCACCGACATCGACGACAAGATCCTCGCCATCGCCGAGGACGCGCGGCGTCGGGCGCCCGAGGGCGCGCCGGTCGAGCAGTGGTGGGCCCTCGCCTACCGCGTGGAGCTCGAGTTCACCGCCGCGTACACGGCCCTCGGCATCCTCCCGCCGACCTACGAGCCGCGCGCGACCGCGAGCATCGCCGAGATGATCACGCTCATCCAGACCCTGATCGAGCGCGGTCACGCCTACCCGGCGCCCGACGACTCCGGCGACGTCTACTTCGACACGCGGTCCTGGCCGGACTACGGCTCGCTCACCCACCAGCGCCTCGAGAGCATGGAGGCGGCGACCGACGCCGACCCGCGCGGCAAGCGCGACCCGCACGACTTCGCTCTCTGGAAGGGCGCCAAGCCGGAGGAGCCCGAGTCGGCCGCCTGGGCCTCGCCGTGGGGCGCCGGCCGCCCCGGCTGGCACATCGAGTGCTCCGCGATGTCGACGAAGTACCTCGGCACCCAGTTCGACATCCACGGCGGCGGGCTCGACCTGCGCTTCCCCCACCACGAGAACGAGCTCGCCCAGTCCAGCGCCGCCGGCCACGCCTTCGCCAGCTACTGGCTGCACAACGGCCTCGTGTCCGTCATCGGCCAGAAGATGAGCAAGTCGCTCGGCAACTCGGTGTTCGCCTCCGAGCTGCTCGAGGCGGCCCGCCCGCTCGTCGTCCGCTACTACCTCGGCTCGGCCCACTACCGCTCCACCCTCGAGTTCCACGACGGGGCCCTCGAGGAGGCCGAAGCGGCGCTGGAGCGGATCGAGGGCTTCCTCGAGCGCTCCCGCCGCCGCCTCGACGGCACGCGGTTCGCCGCGCTCGGCGAGCCGGTGGTTCCGGAGGAGTTCGCCGAGGCGATGGACGACGACCTGTCCGTCCCGCAGGCCATCGGCGTCCTGCACGAGACCGTGCGCGCCGGCAACGCCGCCCTCGACGCCGAGGACCTCGGCTCCGTCTCGGCCCTGCGCACCCAGGTGCTCGCGATGGCGGCCGTGCTCGGCATCGACCCGGAGGCGCCCGAGTGGGCGCGCTCCGACGACGAACCCTCGTACCGCGCGCTCAGCGTGCTGGTCGACCGCCTGGTCGCCGAACGCCAGACCGCGCGCGAGCAGCGCGACTGGGCGAGCGCCGACCGCATCCGAACCGATCTCGCCGCGGCGGGAATCACGATCGAAGACACCCAGACGGGTGCGCATTGGAGTCTCGATGGCGAATAAGCCCGGCCGCCCCGGAGCGGTCCGAAAGAAGAGCAAGGGCAAGGCCGTCGGTTCCGGCGGTCAGGGCCGTCAGGCCCTCGAGGGCAAGAAGCCCACGCCCAAGGCCGAGGACCGGCCCTACCACCCCGCAGGCAAGGCGAAGCTCGCGCGCGAGCGCTTCGTCGCCGCCGGCGGCAAGGGCCGCCCCGGCGGAGCCCTCTCCGCGGCCGCCCGCGGACAGGGGCGGCCCGCCCCGTCGCGCAAGCCCAAGAGCGGCGACGACTTCGAGATGGTGACGGGCCGGAACTCGGTCCTCGAGGCGCTGCGCGCCAGCATCCCGGCCACCACCCTCTACCTCGCGACCCGCATCGAGATGGACGACCGGGTCAAGGAGGCGCTCAAGATCGCCACCGCCCGCGGCCTTCCCGTGCTCGAGGTCATGCGCCCGGAGCTCGACCGCCTCGCCGGCCCCGACTCCGTGCACCAGGGCCTCGTGCTGAAGGTGCCGCCCTACGAGTACGCCCACCCGAGCGACCTGCTCGAGCGCAGCGTCTCCCGCGGAGCGGTCCCCCTCCTCGTCGCCCTCGACGGCATCACCGACCCGCGCAACCTCGGAGCGATCATCCGCTCCGTCGCCGCGTTCGGCGGACAGGGCGTCATCGTCCCGCAGCGCCGCTCCGTGGGCCTCAACTCCGCCGCCTGGAAGACCTCCGCCGGAGCCGCCGCACGCATCCCCGTTGCGATGGCGTCCAACCTCACCGCCATGATCAAGGACTTCAAGCGCGCGGGCGTCTTCGTCATCGGACTCGACGGCGACGGCGAGGTGATGCTCCCCGGCCTCGAACTCGCCGACCGGCCGCTCCTCGTCGTCGTCGGCAGCGAGGGCAAGGGCCTCTCCCGCCTCGTCACCGAGCAGTGCGACGCCGTCGTCTCCATCCCGATCAGCTCCGCCACCGAATCCCTCAACGCCGGGATCGCGGCGTCGGTCGCGCTCTACGAGATCTCCAAACTCCGCTCCGCCTCCGAGTAGCGCGGGCGCCGGCACGGCGATCTGCGGCGTTGTCGTCGGGCGCGATACCGCCGGTATCGCTTCCTCCTCCGCCTTGCAGCTCCCCGCGCGGGCGCCGGCACGGCGATCTGCGGCGTTGTCGTCGGGCGCGATACCGCCGGTATCGCTTCCTCCTCCGCCTTGCAGCTCACCGCGCCGGCACCCGCGCTACGGGTCTGGATGTCACAGGCGCCGCCTGCGGCGAGCGGATCGAGGGGCGCCGCCTGCGGCGAGCGAGCCGGGGGAATGCGGAGAGGGCCCGTGCTGACAGCGCGGGCCCTCTTGCGGTGGTGGGGGGGGGGTCAGACGTTCTTCGTCCAGTCGACGTCGGCGTCCTCGTCGGTGAGCTCGGCGTCGCCGGACTCGTCGAGGACGAGGTTCGGGAGGGTCAGCGCCTCGGTGGGAGGAGCGATGACCGTCGCCTCGTCGCGGCGGTGACGCAGGATGTCGTTCACGTAGGCGGTGACCGCCTCCGCCAGGGGGACGTCGCGCGCCTGCTGCTGCGACATGAACCAGCGGTGCTCGAGCAGCTGGTGGAACATCTCGGCCGGCTCCAGGCGGCCCTTGAGATCACGGGGGATCGAGCGGATGACCGGCTCGAACACCTGCGCCAGCCACTCGTGCGCCACCATCTCCTCGTCCAGGCCCTGCTTGTCGTAGGTCGCCGTGTACGAGTCGAGGTCGTTGAGCAGGCGCCGCGCCTGGTTCTCCTGCGCGTCCAGCCCGGTGAGACGGAGCAGCCGCCGCTGGTGGTGGCCGGCGTCGACCACCTTCGGCTGGATCCGCACCGTGGACCCGGCCTCGTCGGTCTTGATCGCGAGCTCCTCGATGTCGAAGCCCAGCTCGTTCAGCCGGTTCACGCGGTCGTTGATCCGCCAGCGCTCCGAGGTCGCGAACGACTCGGCACCGGTCAGCTCCTTCCAGAGGCTGCGGTACGCCGCGACGATGCCGTCGGAGACCGTGATCGGATCGAGGTCGTCGTCGACGCGTCCGCCGGCCTCGAGGTCGAGCAGCTCGCCGGCGATGTTGACGCGGGCGATCTCCAGATCGTTCTCGCGCTGGCCGTTCGAGAGGCCGCCCGAGTAGAGCTGCCCGGTCTCCGCATCGACCAGGTAAGCGGCGAAGGCGCCGGCATCGCGCCGGAAGAGAGTGTTCGAGAGCGAGACGTCGCCCCAGAAGAAGCCGATCACGTGCAGGCGGACCAGGAGGAGCGCCAGCGCGTCGACCAGGCGGGTCGCCGTGTCCGGCCGCAGCGTCTGCGAGAAGAGCGCCCGGTAGGGGAGCGAGAACTTGAGGTGACGGGTGACCAGCACGGCGGGCAAAGCCTCGCCCTCGTCGTCGGTGCGGTTCGTGATCACGGCGCCCGGCACCACGCACGGCACGTCGAGGCGCTGCAGCGTCTTCAGCATCTCGTACTCGCGCCGCGACATCTCGGCGGTCGTCTCCTTGACGGCGACGACGTGACCGGAGAGGTGGGCGAAGCGGACCGTGTGCCGCGAGATGCCCTTCGGCAGGGCGGCGATGTACTCGTCGGGCCAGTCGTCGAGCCGCAGGTTCCACGGCAGGTCGAGCAGGGCCGGGTCGACGGTGGCCGAGGTGATGTTCAGGGAGCCGGACATGGTGCGCCGTTCGTGTCGCGTGTCGGACGGTGGGGGAGCCGCAGACGACGCTGCCGCCGCCCTGGAGGGGACGGCGGCAGCGTGCGGTGCAGGAGGAGGCTCAGGAGAGGCGCTCGCCCGACTCCGCGTCGAAGATGTGCACGCGGTGGTTCGCGGTCACGTACACGCGGTCGCCCGCGGTCGGGTGCACGCGGCCGTCGACGCGCGCGACGATGTCGGTGCGGCGGCCCTCGACCTCGGTGTGGCCGTAGAGGTAGCCGTCCGAGCCGAGCTCCTCGATGAGGTCGACCTCGATTGGCAGTCCGCCGGGCTGGGTCGAGACGGTGACGTCCTCGGGTCGCACGCCGAGCGTGACGACCTTCTGGCTCGTCTTCGCGAGCGCCTCGCGGGCGATCGGGAGGACGGTGTCGCCGAACTTGACGCCGCCGTCGGTGACGTCCGCGTGGAACAGGTTCATCGCGGGCGAGCCGATGAAGCCGGCCACGAAGACGTTGTTCGGGTTCTCGTACAGGTCGCGGGGCGAGCCGACCTGCTGGAGGAGGCCGTCCTTGAGGACCGCGATGCGGTCGCCCATGGTGAGCGCCTCGGTCTGGTCGTGGGTGACGTAGACCGTGGTGATGCCCAGGCGGCGCTGCAGCGTGCCGATCTGGGTGCGGGTGGACACGCGGAGCTTGGCGTCGAGGTTCGACAGCGGCTCGTCCATGAGGAAGACCTGGGGCTTGCGGACGATGGCGCGGCCCATCGCGACGCGCTGGCGCTGGCCACCGGAGAGCGCCTTCGGCTTGCGGTTCAGGTAGGGCTCGAGATCGAGCATCTTCGCGGCCTCGAGGACCCGCGCGGCGCGCTCGTCCTTGTTGACGCCGGCGATCTTGAGCGCGAAGCCCATGTTCTCGGCGACCGACATGTGCGGGTACAGCGCGTAGTTCTGGAAGACCATCGCGATGTCGCGGTCCTTCGGCGGAACGTCCGTGACGTTGCGGTCGCCGATGAGGATGCGGCCCTCGTTGACCTCTTCGAGGCCGGCGAGCATGCGGAGGGAGGTGGACTTGCCGCAGCCGGAGGGGCCGACGAGGACGAGGAACTCGCCGTCGCCCACCTCGAGGTTGAGCTTGTCGACGGAGGCGCGAGTGGCCCCGGGGTAGACGCGGGACGCGTGGTCGAAAGTTACGGACGCCATTGTTCTTGCTCCTTCACCGGCAGGTACGTGCCGGACGATCCGAGTGAATGGAAGTGATGGTCATCATCGCGTGGGCGACTCCGACCAACCGTCACAGTATGCCACGGGGCCGACAGTCGTCGGTCGGGCACCGCGTATCCGTCGTTTGGAGGTTTCCCAGGGCTCGCGCGTAGGATTCCGGCGAGTCGCGCCCGGCGACCCCCTTCTTCCCCCTCTCTCATTCGGAGCGTTCTTGTCATGACCACCGGCGGAGCCAACGACCGTCTCTCGAAGAACCAGCGACGAGAGGCCGCCCGAGAGAAGGCGCGCCGCCTGCGCGAGCAGCAGAAGCGCCGCGACCGCGTGAGCCGCTTCGCCCTGCAGGGCGGGCTCGCCGCCGTCGTGATCGCGGTCGTCGTGATCGTGGTCTTCGCCGTCACCTCGAGCATCCGCCCCGCGGGCCCGGGCCCGGCGAACATGGCGAGCGACGGTGTCGTCATCGGCGAGAACATGGTCGCGCAGACGAGCGGTGCCGTCGCCGCCGACGGGACGCCCACCCCCAGCGCGCTCGACACCTCGGCCGGCACGGTCGACATCCGGGTCTACCTCGACTACCTCTGCCCCTACTGCGGCCAGTTCGAGAAGACCAACGGCGACCAGATCAAGGAGTGGGTGACCAGCGGTGCCGCGACGGTCGAGATCCACCCGATCGCCATCCTCACGACCCGCTCGAACGGCACCAAGTACTCGGAGCGCTCGGCCAACGCCGCCGCGTGCGTCGCGGACCGCTCGCCCGACTCGTTCTTCGACTTCAACTCCCTGCTGTTCGCCAACCAGCCGGCGGAGGGGACAGACGGACTCTCGGACGACCAGTTGAAGGACTACGCCTCGCAGGCGGGCGTCGAGGACACGGCGGCCGTGAACACCTGCATCGACGACCAGAGCTTCGTGAGCTGGGTCCGCGCCGCGACTGAGCGCGCCACATCGGGTCCGCTGCGCGGCACGGACGTGCCCGCTGTCACGGGCACCCCGACCGTCCTGGTCAACGGCGAGGCGTACTCGGGCTCGCTGACCGACCCGGACGCCTTCAGCTCCTTCGTGCTCTCGGCCGCCGCCGACTCCTACTCGTCGGCGACTCCCGCGCCCACCTCCTCCGAGACCCCGGCGCCGAGCGACACGCCCGCCTCGACCGAGACGCCCGCGTCGACCGAGACCCCGGCTCCCGGCGACGCCCCGGTCTCCACCGACGCCCCGGTCTCCACCGAGGCTCCGGCCTCCTCCGAGCCCACTCCGGCCGCCGCGGGCTGAGCCCCGGACGCGCAGGAGCCCCGCGCATGCAGAAGGCCCCGACCGCACACAGCGGTCGGGGCCTTCTGCTCTCCTGAGCCGACGACGGGACTTGAACCCGTAACCGCCCGATTACAAGTCGGGTGCGCTACCAATTGCGCCACGTCGGCAGGTGCGCTCGCGCGCCCGGCCACCCTATCGCGGGCCCCGGATCCGCCCGGATCGGGGCCCGCCGCGTCTCACGGCTCGAGGATGCTGAGGTGCCGCTCGGCGGGAGCGGGACGCTTGGGGCCGCCGATCTTCCCGTCGGGACGGCCGACGTAGAGCCAGCCGAGCAGCTCCTCGCCCTTCTCGAGGCGATGCGCCTTCCGCACGGCCTTGTCGCGCGTGTAGGAGCCGGTGCGCCAGAAGACGCCCCAGCCCGCCTCGTCGAGCAGCAGGCTCAGGAGGTGGGCGACACCCGAGGCGACGGCCTCCTGCTCCCAGGCCGGCACCTTCGACTTCTTGACGCTGACCACGACGGCCAGCAGCAGGGAGGCGCGGTGCGTCTTCTCGATGTACTTCCGCGGGTCCTTCTTCGCCCCCGAGGCGACCGCGAAGCTGCGGCCGACCCGGTCGCGGGCGGCGCCGCGGATCTCGATGACCCGCCACGGGCGCAGCGAGCTGTGATCGGCGAGACGCGACGCCGCCGAGACGAACGCCGCGATCTCGTCGTGCCCCGGAGCCTCCGGCGTCACCTTCGAGCGCGATCGGCGCGCGAGGACGGCCTCGAGCACGGGGGAGGAGGACACGGTCACTCGCCCTCGGCCTGGAAGTTCAGGGCGATCGAGTTCATGCAGTAGCGGTCGCCGGTGGGCGTGCCGAAGCCGTCGGGGAAGACGTGTCCCAGGTGGGATCCGCAGTTCGCGCAACGGACCTCGGTGCGGACCATGCCGAGGGTGCTGTCCTCGATCAGCTGGACCGCGTCCGGGTTCACGGACTCGTAGAAGCTCGGCCAGCCGCAGCCGGAGTCGAACTTGGTGCCGCTCTTGAAGAGCTCGGCGTTGCAGGCGGCACAGGTGTAGAGGCCGGAGCGGTGCTCGTCGAGCAGCTCGCCGGTCCACGGGCGCTCGGTGGCCGCTTCGCGCAGGACCGCGTACTGGTCGCGGTCGAGCTCCTCGCGCCACTCGGCGTCGGACTTGTTCACGGAATACGACGACATGGGTCTCCCTCGGAATCCTCGTCAGTGTACGGGGGCGGTCGCGCCCCTCCACCTGGTCCAACCCCCGGGGCGACGGCTCCATTCCGCCTCCGCGGGCTGTGGAGGAGACTCCCCGCCTCCATGCCGCGACACGGTCACGAGGTGTTCGGAGCGCCTCCCCGGCGGCGGCCGTGGGCCTGCCTACCCTGGGGGGATGAGCAGGACGACGGACCCGAGGCCGGGCACCGGTCTGTCCGAGCGCGAGCTGCGGGTGCTCGCCTTCGAGCGCGAGTGGACGGCCCGCTCCGGGGACAAGGACGACGCCATCCGCTCCCAGTTCGGACTGTCGGCCGCCCGCTATTATCAGGTGCTCAGCGCGGTGCTCGCCTCTCCGGCTGCCCTCGGGCACGACCCGATGCTCGTCACGCGGCTGCAGCGCATCCGCGACCAGCGCGCCGGCGCCCGCGCCTCGCGACGCCTCGGGCGCCTCGAGTAGACGAGCTGCTCGAGTCCACCAACGGAAGGCCGGCCGTACCCCCGATGTCGAACACGCACCCGAGAGACCGCTTCGACGAGGTCCCGGCGACGGAGGCGCGCGTCGGCGCCCACCGCCGGCCGCCGGCCCCTCACGCCCGCGCCGTCGCCCTCGCCTGGGCCGCGCTCGCCACCGGAGTCATCGTCCTGCTCGGCTTCATCGGGCTGCTGGTCATCGACGACCGGGTGCAGTTCACAGACGTGTTCACTCCGCCCACCGCGACCGCGGAGGCGACTCCGACCGCTGCCGCGACGCTCGATCCCGAGCTCGCCGTCGCCATCCTCAACGGCACCGCCACCGTCGGACTCGCCGCCAGCGCCGGCGACGCCCTGACGACGGCCGGCTGGAGCGTCCCGACCGTCGCGAACGCGAACACCGAGGACATCGCCGCCACGACCGTCTACTTCACCGACCCGGCGCTCGAGGGAGCGGCCCTCGGTCTCGTCGACTCGCTCGGAACGGGGACCGTCCTGCTCTCGCAGGACTTCGTCGAGACGGGCTCCGTCGTCGTGGTCCTGGGGGCCGATTACGCGTCCGAGCAGGGCTGATCGGGGCCCTCTGTTACGGGCACGTTTCCTCCGTGTTGAATCCCGGGCAACTCTTCCCCGCGAGGCCCTCTCCCGCCCCTCCCGGGGCCGATAGCCGGATTAGTATTCCTGACCAGGCACCAGCACATCGCTCGTGCCGCGGGCATCACAGCACTGGGGAGTACAGAGATGGCGAACGGAACCGTCAAGTGGTTCAACGCTGAGAAGGGCTACGGCTTCATCACGGTCGACGGCGGCGGACAGGACGTCTTCGTCCACTACTCCGCGATCGACATGTCGGGGTACAAGGTCCTCGAGGAGGGGCAGCAGGTCGCGTTCGAGGTCGGCACGGGGTCGAAGGGCCCCCAGGCCGAATCGGTCCGCCCGGCCTGACCGCCGAGCCTCCCGGGAGCCGTCGTCCGCCTCGTGCGGGCGGCGGCTCCTTCGTGTCGGAGCGCGTGCCGGTCGCTTGCACTCGTCCACCGCGAGTGCCAGAATCGACCTTGGCACTCGCTCCGGTCGAGTGCCAGCACAGACATTTCACGACGTCCGGGAGGGACGAGAAACACACATGGCCAAGATCATTGCTTTTGACGAAGAAGCCCGCCGCGGCCTCGAGCGTGGACTCAACACTCTGGCCGACGCGGTCAAGGTGACCCTCGGCCCGCGCGGCCGCAACGTCGTCCTCGAGAAGAAGTGGGGCGCTCCCACCATCACGAACGACGGCGTCTCCATCGCCAAGGAGATCGAGCTCGACGAGCCGTACGAGAAGATCGGCGCCGAGCTCGTCAAGGAGGTCGCCAAGAAGACCGACGACGTCGCCGGCGACGGAACCACCACCGCGACCGTCCTCGCTCAGGCGCTCGTCCGCGAGGGCCTGCGCAACGTCGCGGCCGGCGCCGACCCGATCAGCCTCAAGAAGGGCATCGAGAAGGCCGTCAAGGCCGTCACCGCCGAGCTCATCGCCGGCGCGAAGGCGATCGAGACCAAGGAGGAGATCGCGGCGACCGCCTCCATCTCCGCCGCGGACCCCGAGATCGGCGCGATCATCGCCGAGGCGATCGACAAGGTCGGCAAGGAGGGAGTCGTCACCGTCGAGGAGTCGAACACCTTCGGCACCGAGCTCGAGCTCACCGAGGGCATGCGCTTCGACAAGGGCTACCTGTCGCAGTACTTCGTGACCGACCCCGACCGCCAGGAGGCGGTGTTCGAGGACCCCTACATCCTCATCGTCAACTCCAAGGTCTCGAACATCAAGGACCTGCTCCCGGTCGTCGACAAGGTGATCCAGGCGGGCAAGCAGCTGCTGATCATCGCCGAGGACGTCGACGGCGAGGCGCTGGCGACCCTGGTCGTCAACAAGATCCGCGGCATCTTCAAGTCGGTCGCCGTCAAGGCCCCCGGCTTCGGCGACCGTCGCAAGGCGCAGCTCCAGGACATCGCGATCCTCACCGGCGGCCAGGTCATCTCCGAGGAGGTCGGCCTCAAGCTCGAGAACGTCACCCTCGACCTGCTCGGCTCGGCCCGCAAGGTCGTCATCACCAAGGACGAGACCACGATCGTCGAGGGTGCCGGCGACGCCGAGGCCATCGCCGGCCGCGTCGCGCAGATCCGCGGCGAGATCGAGAACACCGACAGCGACTACGACCGCGAGAAGCTCCAGGAGCGCCTCGCGAAGCTCGCCGGCGGCGTCGCGGTCATCAAGGCCGGAGCGGCGACCGAGGTCGAGCTCAAGGAGCGCAAGCACCGCATCGAGGACGCCGTCCGCAACGCGAAGGCCGCCGTCGAGGAGGGCATCGTCGCCGGTGGTGGCGTCGCCCTCATCCAGGCCGGCAAGCTCGCCTTCGAGAAGCTCGAGCTCGTCGGAGACGAGGCGACCGGCGCGAACATCGTCAAGGTCGCCATCGACGCTCCGCTCAAGCAGATCGCCCTCAACGCGGGCATGGAGCCCGGCGTCGTCGCTGCGAAGGTCCGCGAGCTGCCCACCGGACACGGCCTCAACGCCGCGACCGGCGAGTACGTCGACCTCATCGCCGCGGGCATCATCGACCCGGTCAAGGTCACGCGCTCCGCTCTGCAGAACGCGGCGTCGATCGCCGGTCTCTTCCTCACCACGGAGGCCGTCGTCGCCGACAAGCCCGAGAAGAACCCGGTCGCCGCGGGCGGCGACCCCACCGGAGGCATGGACTTCTAGTCCGTCCCCCCACCACGCAGAAGGCGGTTCCCCTCCGGGGGGGCCGCCTTCGGCGTTTCCGGAGGCATCTGAGCGAGCAGCAGGCGACCGGACCGGCAGGTGGTTCTGAATCCGCTCCGCGACCACAACGGCGGTCCTCCTGCGGTGGCACAGCCCTCCGCGCCGCCTCGGTCTCCTCAGCGGACACCGGCACCAGAAGCGCGTGGGGTGCGCCGGTGCGGGTCGCGACGTACGGGGTCAGGGCGGAGATGTCTTCGGCCGAACGGATGCGGACGGCGATGCCGCAGGATCCGGTGACGCGGCATCCGTCGAGCGTCGGGTCTCATCTCCAGCGGTCTGGGCGGGCTCGCCGCCCGTTGGTCCCCAAGAGGAGAGAGTGAGCCGTGCGCGGCCGTGCGGGCCGGGTCGGCGAGGTCACGGTCGCTCGAGCGGATCGATCTGTGCCGCTCGCGGACGTCGACGGGAGAGCTCGGACCGAAGGGGCCCCCGAGGAAGGACGGACCGCGGTGCAGATCAGACCGAGGCGGGGGAGGTCTCGCCGTTCTGGCCGACCGTCAAGAGCGGCAGCGCGACGCGGAAGGTCGCGCCTCCGCCCGGCGTCTCGACGACGTCCACGCGGCCCTTGTGTGCGGCGACGATCGAGGACACGATCGCCAGCCCGAGGCCGCTGCCGCCGGTCTCGCGGGTCCGCGAGGTGTCCGCGCGCCAGAAGCGCTGGAAGATCTTCTCGCGGATCTGCGGCGGGATGCCCTCGCCGTGATCGATGACCTCCAGGAGTGCGAGGCGGCGGGAGCGGTCGACGGCGACGCCGATCTCGATCGGAGTGTCCTCGGGCGTGTAGCGGACGGCGTTGCCGATCAGGTTCGTCAGGACCTGGCGAATCTTGTTCTCCTCCGCCATCACCATCGCCGGCACGCCCGGCTCCTCGGGGGCGGTGGCGGTGCCGGCGGCGATCTCCTCGGCGTTGACCCGTCGCGGACGCCGGCGGAATCGGGCGAGCCTCGCTCCTGCAGCGGCGATCGGGCCGGTGAGCCCGGGGTTCGTCAGCTCCATGGTCTGCGTGGCGGAGGCGCCGGCCTCGTCGGGCTCGAGCGCGGGCGTCTCCACGGGGGTGTCGTCGCGGGTCTCGACGCCGAAGTCGCGGTCGGGCCAGGAGGCTATCGCGTCCATCGCGGCGTCGCGGGCGAGCGGCATCAGATCGACGGGCGCGAGTGCGAGAGGCTTCGTCTCGTCGAGGCGGGCGAGCTCGAGGAGGTCCTCGACCAGGCCGCCCATCCGGATCGCCTCCTTCTCGATGCGCTCCATCGCCTGGCCGACGGCCTCGGGCGTCTGCAGAGCGCCCATCCGGTACAGCTCGGCGTAGCCGCGGACCGAGACCAGCGGCGTTCGCAGCTCGTGGCTGGCGTCGCCGACGAAGCGGCGCATCTGGTCGATCGTGCGGGCGCGGTCGCGGAAGGCGGAGTCGATCCGCCCGAGCATCGCGTTCAGGGAGCGGTTGAGGCGTCCGACCTCGGTGTTGGGTGTCGTGCCGTCCAGGCGCTGGCTGAAGTCGCCGTCGGCGATGGCGGCGGCGGTCTGCTCGACCTCGCGCAGCGGGGCGAAGGTGGTGGTGACCAGCAGGCGGGTGAGGAGTGCGCCGATCACGACGATCGCGACTCCGAAGCCGAGGAAGATCGTGAGGTACGTCGTCATGATGACGTCGACGCTGCGGGTCGACACCGCGAGCAGGAGCGTCTGATACTCGGTGCCCCTCGTGAACACCGTCGACATGACGTGGTACTCGACCTTGCCGTTGGAGCTCCAGATCTCCATCGGCTTGTCGCCGCCCTGCAGCGCCTGCTCGAGGGTGAAGGTCTGCGGGAAGGCGGGGTCGGCCGCGCCGGACGCGTTCGTGTTGTCGAGCGTGCCGTACTGGTCGTAGACGGCGCCGAAATCGGCCTTGGACTCGTCGATCGCGGCCAAGTCGTTGACGGAGAGGTCGCTCGCCGTCCGCTGGACCTGGTCGGCCAGCTGTGCGTCGAGCTGGGCGACGAGCTGCGGCTTCAGCATCGTCATCGTCCCGATCCCGGAGACGAGGAGTCCCAGCGTGAGCAGGAGGACCGTGACCGCGGTGATCTTCGTGCGCAACGAGATGGAGTTCCACCGCTCGGCCAGACCCTGGTGCATGGCGGTGGAACTCCCTCGGGATCGGCGGGCGCCGCGCCTCCGGCGGGAGGTGGCGCCGAGGTGGCGGAGGCTAGGCCTTCGCGACCTTCAGCATGTATCCGAATCCTCGCTTGGTCTGGATGAGCGATTCCTCCGAATGCGTGTCGAGCTTACGTCGCAGGTACGAGATGTAGGACTCGACGATGCCCGCATCGCCGTTGAAGTCGTACTCCCAGACGTGGTCGAGGATCTGCGCCTTGCTGAGCACCCGGTTCGGGTTGAGCATCAGGTAGCGGAGCAGCTTGAACTCGGTGGGGCTGAGCTCCACCGGCTCGTCGCCGACGAGGACCTCGTGCGTGTCCTGGTCCATGGTCAGCTCGCCGGCCCGGATGACCGCGTCCTCCTCGGCGTGCATGGTGCGGCGGAGGATCGCCTTGATGCGCGCGACGATCTCGTCGAGGCTGAACGGCTTCGTGACGTAGTCGTCACCGCCGACGGTGAGGCCCGTGATCTTGTCCTCGGTGTCGTCCTTCGCCGTGAGGAAGAGGATGGGGGAGGTGTACCCGGCCGAGCGGAGGCGCTTGGTCACGCCGAACCCGTTCATGTCGGGGAGCATCACGTCGAGGATGATCAGGTCCGGCTCCTCCTCGAGGACCGCCGAGATCGCCTGGGCCCCGTTGCCGACCGCACGCACGGCGAAGCCGGCGAAGCGGAGGCTCGTGGTGAGCAGGTCTCTGATGTTGGGCTCGTCGTCGACGATGAGAATGCGGGGTCCGTCCATGCAGGACAGTATCTGGCCGTCGGCTGTACGGAGTCTGGGAGTCGGTTGTCCGGGCGCTCGGTGCCGGCTCGGCGGCGGGGAACGCCGGCTCGGAGGCGGTGCGGCGGGAGGAGAGCGCGTCCGATCAGGACTGCCCGCGGCGGCGCCGGACCCCCACGATGAGCATCGCGATCATCATGAGGAACGCGATGGGCAGGCCCACCAGCGGCACAGCGAAGACGAACTGCCAGAACGGGCCGGCGTACTCGCGGATCCCGAGCGCGGGGGCGACCAGGATCGCGAGGAACGCGAGGACCGTCACGACGATGATCGCGATGAACATGTAGGCGAGCGTGCGCTCCGCGCGTCCGACGCCCGCCGGCTCCTGTGGCTTCACCCGTCAAGGATAGGGCGGCCCCGGTCGACTAAACTGATGGCTGCTTCATTTCCAGGAGGGGTCTGCATGCCTACCGGCAAGGTCAAGTTCTACGACGAGGAGAAGGGCTTCGGCTTCATCAGCACTGATGACGGCCAGGAGGTCTTCCTGCACGCTTCCGCGCTGCCCTCCGGGACCGCGGTCAAGGCCGGCACCCGCCTCGAGTTCGGCATCGCCGACGGCAAGCGCGGGGCGCAGGCGCTCTCGGCGCGCGTCCTCGATGCCCCGCCGAGCCTGGTGAAGCTCAACCGGAAGTCCGCGGACGACATGTCCGTGATCGTGGAGGACACGGTCAAGCTGCTCGACGGGATCGGCGCGGGGCTCAAGCGCGGCCGCTACCCCGACAAGGCGCACGGGCGCACGATCGCGGCGCTCCTGCGCCGGGTTGCGGACGAGCTGGATGCCTGACGCCGACGGCACGACCGACGAGCAGGGCCCGGTCGAGGAGACCGTCGCCGCTCCGACCACGGAGGACGCTCGCGTGGAGCAGTCCTCGGAGGAGGGCGACTTCAGCGCCGAGCCGGACACGACTCCCGCCGAGGAGGACTCCTCCGCCCAGGACGCGAGCGGAGCCGACGAGGAGATCAACGCTGACGAGGCGGCTCCTGTCGACGAGGCTCCCTCCGGCGAGGGTAAGAGCGACGTCGCCCTCCCGATGACCGGGGCTCTTGGAGACGACTCCGCCTCTGCGGAGGAGACTCTTCCGGCCGACGATGTCGCCGCTGAGGCGAGGGCTCCCGGCGCGGACACGGATTCTGCTGCCGTGCCGGCTCCTGCTGAGGACGCGGCCCTCGCTGACGATGCGGTTCCTGCTGACGACGCGGGAACACCTGAGGACTCGGCTCCTGCTCAGGACACGGTTCCTGCTGACGGCTCGGCTCGTGCTGAGGACGGGACTTCTGCTGGGGCCGCGGCGCTTGCTGAGGACGCGACTTCTGCTGAGGCCGCGGCGCTTGCTGAGGACGCGACTTCTGCTGAGTACTCCGGTCCCGTCATCGCCGAACCATCCGAGGCTGACGACGACGCTTCCACGGGGGAGGCGGACGAGGCCGCCGCAGACGAGGCTCCCGAGCCCGTCTACGAGGCGGACGCCGTGCTTGCCGGGTCTCTCGATGTCGCTCGCGCCGCGCTCGCCGAGATCGCCCCCGAGGGGACGATCGGCGAGCTGGTCACGACTCTGGCGCAGGACGAGCACGTCGTGTCGCTGCAGTTCGCGAACCTCATGCGCGGGTACCCGGGTTGGCTGTGGACGGCGACGCTCTCCCGGATCGACGAGACCGAGGACGTGAACGTCCTGGAGGTCGAGCTGCTGCCGGGCGAGGGCGCGGTCCTCGCTCCGGACTGGGTGCCGTGGTCCGTGCGTCTCGCCGACTACCAGACCGCGCAGGACGCGCTCGGCGAGGAGGTCGAGGACGCGGACGAGCTCGAGGACGCCGAGGAAGACGACCTCGACGACGAGTCGGACGACGACTCCGACGAGGACGAGGACGCGGGCGACGACGACGACTCGGATGACGACGACGACTCGGAGGACGATTCCGACGACGACGACTCGGACGACGAGGACTCGGACGAGGACGACTCCGACGACCCGGACGACGACTCCGACGACGAGGACTCCGACGACGTCGAGCCCGAGCCCGCTCCCGCCCCGACGACCCGTCGCCGTCGACGTCGCCGCTGATCCGGTCCGGCGCCGCCCGATGAGCATCGACTCCGACACCCGCATCGCTTATCCCGACGGCGCCGTGCGCTCCTCCGGGCGCGTGCAGCACGTGGGCCGGCTGGAGGACGGCCGCTGGGCGGTCGTCCTCGATGCGACCTCCGCTCACCCGTCGACCCGACCTGGCCCGACCAGGGGCCCGACCGCGGCGCGCTGGTCGTGGCGGGGGAGCGGCATCCCCTCATCGACTGCCGCATCGGGGCGTGGCAGGGCGGCGAGCTGCACGTCGGCGCGCGGCTCCCGGCGCGGCTCGGCACTCCGGAGTGGAGCTTCGTCGTCGTCCACATCGTCGACGACGCCTCCTCACTCCACGTGGACGACGAGGTCGACGTCGAGGTCGACGCGGAGCACCGGCACGAGCTCTCCCGTGGGCACACCGCCTGCCACCTCGCCTCCCTCGCCCTGAACGCCGCTCTGGCCTCGTTCTGGTCGAAGCCGGCGCGCACCGATGCTCTCGGGAACCCGGACTTCGACCAGGCGGCGATCCAGACCTCGCGGATCCGCGAGTCCGGCTCCACCGACGTCTACCGCCTCGGCAAGTCCCTCCGACGCAGCGGGATGGACACCGCCCGCCTGCTGGCGGAGATCGTCGAGGTGCAGGAGCGGGTGAACGCCCTCCTCGCCGAGTGGATCGCCTCGGACGCGGAGGTGCGCATCGAGCGCGACGACGACCTCCTCAGCACGCGGCGGACATGGCGCTGCACCCTCCCCTCGGGGGACGCCGCGATCGCGTGCGGCGGCACCCACGTCGAGCGCCTCGGCGAGTTCACCGGCCTGCGCGTCCGTCTCGAGCCCGAGGCCGACGGCACCGGACTCCGGATGGAGACCGACGCGGTCTAGCGGCGGTTGCGGCTGTAGAACAGCCCGATCGTGCCGAGGACCAGTCCGATCACGAAGGTCGACAGGACGACCGGCTCGATGACGGCTCCGACGGCCGTCGCCACGAGCACGGCCACGAGCGCGACCGCCCAGACGACGCACCCGACCAGCAGAGCCGTCGCGTCGTCGCTCGCGTAGGGCGGCGGCGCGGGCCGCCGCTCCTCCTCGCGCAGCCACAGCCGCATGGCGTGCCTCAGACCGCCAGGCGCTCGAGGACGTGGTCGATGCAGCCGAGCAGCGAGCGGACGTCGTCCGGCTCGATCGCGACGAACGTCGCCACGCGCAGCTGGTTGCGGCCGAGCTTGCGGTACGGCTCCGTGTCGACGATCCCGTTCGCGCGGAGGATCTTCGCGACGAGAGCGGCATCGACGGAGGCGTCGAAGTCGACGGTCGCGACGACCTGGGAGCGGTGCTCGGGCACCTCGACGAACGGGGTGGCGAGGCTCGAGGCCTCGGCCCAGTCGTAGATCGCGGAGGAGGACTCGGCCGTGCGCGCCGACGCCCAGGCCAGGCCGCCCGCGGCGTTCATCCACTCGAGCTGCGACTCCATCAGCAGGAGGGTCGAGAGGGCCGGAGTGTTCAGCGTCTGGTTCAGGCGCGAGTTGTCGACGGCGTTCTTGAGGCTGAGGAACTCGGGGATGTAGCGGCCGCTCGCCGCGATGCGCTCGATCCGCTCGATCGCGGCGGGGGAGAAGAGGCCGAACCAGAGTCCGCCGTCGGAGGCGAAGTTCTTCTGCGGGGCGAAGTAGTAGACGTCGGCCTCGGCGATGTCGACGTCGATGCCGCCCGCCGCGCTGGTGGCGTCGATGACGGTGAGCGCGCCCTCGTCGCCGCGGACCCGGCGGACCGGGGCCATCACTCCGGTGCTCGTCTCGTTGTGGGGCCACGCGTACACGTCGATCCCCTCGACGATCTCGACCTCGCTTCGGGACCCCGCCGGGGCGGAGACGACGTGGGCCGGCTCGAGGAACGGCGCGGAGGCGGCGGCCGCGAACTTCTGGCCGAACTCGCCGAACGTGAGGTTCTCGGCGCGGCGCTCGATGAGGGAGAAGGCCGCGGCGTCCCAGAAGGCGGTCGAGCCGCCGTTGCCAAGCAGGACCTCGTAGCCCTCGGGGATGCGGAACAGCGTGGCGAGGTGCTCCCGCACGCGCCCGACGAGGTCCTTGACGGGCGCCTGGCGGTGCGAGGTCCCGAGGAGGTGCGCGCCCTGCGTCGCGAGGTGGGCGAGCTGGTCGTGCCGCACCTTGGACGGGCCGCAGCCGAACCGTCCGTCGTGGGGGAGCAGCTCGCGAGGAATGGTGAGGTCCGGCATGCGTTAATACTAGGGTTCCCGGCCCGCACCCCTCCTCCGAGCGACGGAGGCCTGCGTCGCGCCGCAGCGCCGATGCTGCGTCGTGGCGACCACTAGGGTGGACCGCGCCGAGACGGGAAGGCTGAGATGACGGATCTGATCGACACCACCGAGATGTACCTGCGCACCATCCTCGAGCTCGAGGAGGAGAACATCATCCCGCTGCGCGCGCGCATCTCGGAGCGGCTCAGCCACTCCGGGCCGACCGTGTCCCAGACCGTCGGTCGCATGGAGCGCGACGGCCTCGTCGTCGTCTCGGGCGACCGCCACCTCGAGCTCACCTCCGACGGCCGCCGCAAGGCGATCCACGTCATGCGCAAGCACCGCCTCGCCGAGCGGCTCCTCCACGACGTCATCAAGCTCGACTGGGAGTTCGTGCACGAGGAGGCCTGCCGCTGGGAGCACGTGATGAGCGAGCAGGTCGAGCGCCGTCTCCTCGAGATGCTCGACCACCCGACGGAGTCGCCCTACGGCAATCCGATCCCGGGCCTGGACGAGCTCGGCGACACCCCCGCCTCCCGCTTCGCCGACGGCGTCATCAGCCTGCCGCGCTTCGTCGCGGGGTCGAGCGAGCCCCGCCGCGGCGTCGTCCGGCGCCTCGGCGAGCCGGCGCAGGTCGATCCGGAGCTCCTTCTCCAGCTCAAGCAGGCCGGCGTCGTCCCCGGTGCCGAGGGCGAGTTCTCGGCCCTCAACGGCTACGTGCTCGCTCGCATCGACGGCGCCGAGGCGGGCATCGAGCTGCCGAACGAGGTCGCGGCGCACATCTTCCTCGTCGTCTGACCCGCGTCTCCCTGGGAGCGGCCCGTACGGGCCCCTACCGCATCCGGTGACCGGAGGCGAACGGGAGAGCGGTCTCTTCCCGCCGAGAAGGTGACAAATCGGTAACGGTCGCTTACGCTCTGTGGAGCCCTGCGGCCGAGCCTCGGTCCCAGGGCGCGGGATCCGACGCCCCCACACCCGTCTCGGATCCTGTGCACACCGATGCTTCGTGCATGAGACGGGACAGCTGCCTGGGCTGAGGGGACGTCGGAGGATCTCCCCCTTGCCCCAGAACCCCCTCAC